>NZ_DAIQRQ010000055.1:0-4517 GCF_036786105.1 Ohtaekwangia sp. | reverse complement strand
ATTCCAGATGCCTGAATTTTTAGTTCTTATAATTTTTCAATTTTCTAATATGAACTATGCAACAGATAATATTTGATTCATCACCGGCTTACTTGCTGCTCTGTTTATTTCTGGCGGTGGGCATTGCTTACTTTTTATATCGGGCCAGTCATCCGTGGAGCAAGATGTGGAACCGCATATTGCTGGCGTTGCGGGCGGTATTGCTGTTTGCTTTGTTCTTTCTTTTGCTTGGGCCTATCGTACGACAGATCAGTAATATTTTTGAGAAGCCTTTATTTATTGTATTGCACGATAACTCAGTGTCTGTAAAAGAGACGACCGATTCAACAACCCTTCATGCTGTTGAGAGTCAATTGCGAACAGCGCAGCAACAACTTGAAGAAAAAGGATACGAAGTGGCTGTAAATGATCTGTCAGGTGAACAGGTAAATGCCATATCGTATACGGCTAATGTCACTGATTTGAACGGAGCGCTTCGTAAAATTGCTAATCGTTACGAGGGCAAAAAGATAGCAGGAGTAATCCTGGCGTCCGATGGTGTTTATAATGCAGGAATAACACCACTCTATGCATCCTATACTTTTCCGGTATATACAGTTGGTGTTGGCGATTCGTCAGAGCACGCAGATATCAGTATCAAGAATGTAGCCTATAACAAAATAGCATACCAGGGCAATAAGTTTCCTGTACGTGTGGAGGTAGCTGCGAGGAATATGCCCAATCAATCTGTTAAAGTTTCTCTTTTGCAGCGCGGAAAATTACTGGAGCAACAAACCAAAACAACGAATGGTCAATTATTGGTATATGATTTTCAACCCTTGGCCAACGATCAGGGCATTCAAAAATTGGATATACAGGTTGAAGTAAAGCCCGGTGAATCGAACACACGCAATAATGTGGCTTCAATTTTTGTAGAGGTAGTGGAAGGTAAAAAGAAGATACTCGTGGTATCACCTTCGCCTCATCCGGATATAAAGGCATTGCGTGAAGTGATCGATAAAAACTCAAACTATGAGTTTCTGTTACACATACCACAACTGAATGAGCAGCCGGCCAGCATACTTCAGCCTGAGAAAATCGATCTGGTAATCTTTCATCAGGTGCCCGATCTGCGTGGCGCTACCCGTGCTATATTTCAGCAATTTGTGAAAAGTAAAACATCGTTATTGTTGATCCTTGGAGCACAAACCGATCTGCGTCTTTTGTCGCAGCAAGGTATGCCCGTTAAATTTGATGGCTTCCCCAGAGAGTTTGATGATGTTACACCGGTAGTGAATGCTGCGTTTTCTAATTTTACATTATCGCCGGATATAAACAATATACTTAGTGAATATCCACCGCTATCTGTACATTTTGGAAAGGTAAATATAGCCTTGAGCGCAACACCGCTATTGTTTCAGCGTGTGGGAAGTCTGGCTACACAAAAACCGTTACTGGCTGTAGATGTACAGGATAATCGAAAAACAGGTGTTTTACTTGGAGAAGGTGTATGGCGCTGGCGTTTGAACGAATTTGACCGGACTGAGAATACAGTTGCGTTCGATGAGTTGTTTGGTAAGCTTATACAATATCTTTCAACAACCGAAGATAAACGGAAATTCAGAAGTTACCCGGTTCAGCAAGAGTTTTCAGACACAGAACCTGTAGTATTTGAAAGCCAGGTATACAACGATATATATGAGCCTGTATTCGGAAATACAATTGAAATTGATCTTGCCGATGAACACGGTCAGAAGAAAAGCTATCGGTATGTTACAAGTCCTGGAAATAACCGTTACCAAATCGGAGGGCTTAAAGAGGGGGTTTATCGCTATCGTGCACGTACTACTGTCCAGCAAAAGAATGAAGAAGTGCGAGGCGAATTTGCTGTTGTGCAACGGCAGATCGAATTACAGAATCTCACTGCTGATTTTAACTTACTTCGAAAACTTGCTTCCAATACCGGTGGTAAATTTTATCATGCATCGCAGATCGCAGCGATGCAACAAGATCTGAGTAAGGCAGAAGCCCGTAGTGTAATACATACCGAAGAATCTTATAAAGCTGTAGTAAATCTTAAATGGGTTTTCTTCCTGTTGTTACTACTGATAAGTATCGAATGGTTCTCAAGGAGATATTGGGGAAGCTACTGATAATTAAAATACTGCTGATCAAATAGTCTGACCACAGATCGAAACAAAACGGCAGTACATGAAAAATTTTTGGTTGCTCCCTGATTTAGTGTTTACATTTAGTGAACTTAATACACTACCATGAGCACAAAGAAGAAGGTTGGTATAACTTTGCTTACAGTCCTGATTATTATCCAGTTCATTCGCCCGGCAAAGAATGTATCAGACCAATTGATCACAGCCAATGATATATCGCATACCTATGCCATAAGCGAAGAGGTTCATCAGATTCTGATAAAGAAATGTTATGATTGCCATAGCAACACAACACTATATCCCTGGTATTACAATATCCAGCCCGTTGCCTGGTGGATGGCACATCATGTGAATGAAGGCAAGGATGAGTTGAATTTTTCAGAGTTTAAGAGCTACTCTCAGAAGCGTGCTAACCATAAAATAGAAGAAATATCAGACGCTGTGAATGAAGGCTGGATGCCGCTGGATTCTTATCTGTGGATACATCATGAAGCGGCCATCACCGAATCAGATCGGGCTGCAATCAATGCATGGATAAAGACATTGCCTGTAGTACTGGAAAAGCATTGAATTTTAAAAACGCGTTTATTCATTTTTATGCCCGGAGAAGTTTTTAGTAACTTCCTGAGGCATTTGTATGGTATATCAATTTATCAGCTGTTAAAATTCTATACTCTAAATGAAAAACTATGCGCTGGACAGGAAGAAGACAAAGCTCTAATGTTGAAGATCAACGTGGCCGTGGATTTGGCGGCGGAGGAATGCTGGGCAAAGGCGGACTGGGGTTGGGTGGTATTGTAATCATTGTTGTGATCAGCCTCATTCTCGGCAAGAACCCGCTTACGCTGCTGGAGCAGACCGGTGTAACTTCACAAGATTATGCCACAGATGAATCTGTACAGTCAAGTCCACAATCGGATGAGCAAAAGCAATTTGTCTCTACAGTGCTGGCTGATACAGAAGATGTATGGCATAAACTCATGCCCGATTATCGCGATCCCACACTGGTACTCTTTACGAGTCAGGTAGAATCAGCCTGTGGTATGGCGAGCGCAGCTTCTGGTCCTTTTTACTGCCCTCCGGATGAAAAGCTATATATCGACCTGAGCTTTTATGACGAACTGCAAAATCGTTTCCAGGCACCTGGTGATTTTGCGCAGGCTTATGTTATTGCGCATGAAGTGGGGCACCACGTGCAACATTTACTCGGCATCACCGATAAGATACATGCACAGCAATCGCAATTAAGTGAAGAGGAGTATAATAAGTTATCCGTGCGGCTGGAGTTGCAAGCTGATTTCCTGGCTGGTGTATGGGCACATCACGCCAATAAGATGCAAAACATTTTAGAGCCAGGCGATCTGGAAGAAGCATTACAGGCAGCTTCTGCTATTGGCGATGATCGATTGCAAATGCAGGCACGTGGTTATGTAGTGCCCGATTCGTTTACACACGGTACTTCCGAACAGCGCGTGCACTGGTTCAGGAAAGGTTTTGAAACGGGAGATATTAAACAAGGAGATACTTTTAATGCTACAGATTTGTAGCAAGACTATATATAGTAAAGTATAGATTAAATCCCTGGTCATAATTTGATCAGGGATTTTTTTATGCTGATAAATATCTCCTTATGTTCTGAGTTTAAACATCATTTTTATGTATTAATACCGAGGTGCCAGCCAGTATTTTATTGGGAATGCGTTGTGTGAAATCTCCATTGATGTCCCTGCCTTGTTACGCTAGTTTTGATCTGTACAGAACGCAGTGTTGTTGGATTTTTCGTTGAAGGTCGCTTCTCGTATACCCGGTACGTTGTAATTTTTTCTACCCTAAACTATTTCCTATGAGAAGGCATCTGTCCATCATTTCAATCATCCTGTTGTTGTGGATTTCATCGTGCGATCATG
This sequence comes from Ohtaekwangia sp., assembly GCF_036786105.1. Taxonomy (NCBI): domain Bacteria; kingdom Pseudomonadati; phylum Bacteroidota; class Cytophagia; order Cytophagales; family Fulvivirgaceae; genus Ohtaekwangia; species Ohtaekwangia sp. The sequence continues at coordinate 463 of NZ_DAIQRQ010000055.1, read as the reverse complement.
AAGCATCTGTTTCTAAAGTATCCGATCAGCAGAGAATTACCATCACCGATGTTGATCACGACCCTGTAGCCAAAGGCCTGCTTGCAAAACTTCAGCGCAAGGCAACAAACGGACGTGTAAGCAGCATTGAAGAAACCGAGGCATTCTTCAAATATAGCGATCCCGATAGCGGCATCCTCAACTATACCTTCCGTCTGCCCGATGATTCTCCTGAATATTTCGAAAACCTGGTACTATCTCAATATGCCGATGGCTTCTATGGATTTATATATCGCTATATTCCTGATGCGGATTATACCAGCGATGAACCATTCAGAGGTATATTGCAACTGTATAACCTGGATAATCAATTGATTCGAGCGTTCTCCATCCCCTTAATACAAGATAGTATAACGGCCAATGGCAGAACGCAAATCATAGATCGATGTCTGCGAAGCGTTACGCAAACTTGTGTAACTACTTA
>NZ_DAIQRQ010000009.1:86415-122224 GCF_036786105.1 Ohtaekwangia sp. | reverse complement strand
TTACTCACTTCAAGTGCCCACTTTTCAAGAACATCTACCAGTGTTTCGAGTTTAACGGGTTTACTGATATAGTCGTCCATATCCGCGCGTAAGCATTCTTCACGATCGCCCTGCATGGCATTGGCTGTCATTGCTACAATAATGGGCCGTTCGCCAGGTAAAGCCCGTATACGCCGGGTAGCTTCGAGTCCATCCATCACCGGCATTTGAATATCCATTAATATCACATTGTAAAACTGCTGCGTTAATTTATGGACAGCCTCACTGCCATTATGGGCTATATCAATGTCGGTATATCCCAGTTTGTTTAACACACGAATGGCCAGTTTCTGATTTACAGGATTGTCTTCTGCAAGTAAGATTCGTAGCGGATAGCGTTTTGCAAATTCGTCTGATAAAACCTGCTTGGGCTTTTGCGTTTCGGCTGTTACATGTATACCGCCCGGGCGTAATGATGACTGAATTGCCCTGCATAATTGTTGTTGTTTTACTGGTTTGTTCAGAATGGCGGAGAAGAGATCGGGATATTTTTTTTTGCTTTCATCGCCTACAGAACTTAACAGAATAATAGGAAGACGTGGATGTTTGGCTTTGATTCGCTGCGACAGTTGCACGCCATCCATATCGGGCATCTGCATATCGGTGATCGTCAGATCAAATCCATCATGATACGAAAGTATCTCTAACGCTTGTTTCCCGGAGATGGCCAGTGTAGGAGTGAGTTTCCATAGTTCGAGCTGTGTTTTGAGAATTGTAAGGTTCGTGGTATTGTCATCTACGATCAACACTTTTTTACCTTCATTGCCCACGGTATTGCAATGCACATACTGTCGAATCGATTCCTGGCTCACAGAACTCTTAATGGTAAAACTAAAAGTGGTACCTATACCTTCCTCTGTTTCTACAGTGATGGTGCCACCCATTAATTCAACCAGGCGCTGACTGATTACCAGCCCCAGGCCGGTGCCGCCATACCGCCGTGTAGTAGAAGAGTCTACCTGCGAAAATGCCTTGAACAGCCGTGAGATTTTGTCGGGTGGTATACCTATACCCGTATCGCGAATATGGAATGCAAGCTCCAGTTGATCGTTTGTGTTATCCAGCAGATTTACGCCAACAAAGATTTCACCTTTGTGTGTAAATTTCATGGCATTGCTGATCAGGTTGAGCAGTATTTGCCTTAGCCTGTGACTGTCGCCTATTATCAATGCAGGAATCTGGTAATCGATCTGGTATACCAGGTCCAAACCTTTTTGGGCAGCTTTGGTAGAGAATACATCCATAACTTCTTCAATGCACTGGCGCATATCGAAACTGGTATATTCAAGCTCCAGGTTTCCGGATTCAATTTTGGAGAAGTCAAGAATATCGTTAATCACCGTTAACAATGCATCGCCGCTGCTGCGAATGGTGTCGGTATATTCCTGTTGCTCGGGTGTAAGTGGTGTTTCTGCCAGTAAAGATGCCATCCCTAAAACACCATTCATGGGTGTTCGTATCTCGTGGCTCATCGTTGCCAGAAATATACTCTTGGCCTGGTTTGCACGTTCTGCTTCCTGTCGAGCTTGTTCGGCTTCTTCACGTGCTTTTTCGGCTTCTTCGCGCTGCAATGTAATTTGATCCTTTTGATGTTGAAGTTCGTGGTTTACGTTTTCGAGAAAATCGGTTTGCGTTTGCAGTTGAGTGTTTAATGCCTGCAGATTTTTTGCTTGTGCTTCCAGTGTTTCCTTTTGTGCCACTACCTCCGCTGTCTGCAGGCGAACCTGTTCTTCCAGCATAGCTTTCTGTCTTTTAATAATATTGATTCTTACGCGGAAGAAACTATAGGCAAGGCCAATCACTACGAGCGCAGCCAGCGATTTAAACCAGAAGGTGGCCCAATAAGGAGGTGTTATAATGATATCGACAGCGGTACCTTTTTCATTCCATACGCCATCGTTGTTGCTTGCTTTTACACGAAAGGTATATTTGCCAGGATCGAGGTTAGTGTAGGTGGCGGTTCGTTTGTTGCCGATGTAGTTCCAGTCTTTATCAAATCCTTCCAGCATATAGGCATATTGATTCTTCTCCGGTGCTATATAGTTCAATGCTGCGAATTCAAATGAGATAACAGAATGCTTATAGGAAAGCTTTAATTCGCGCGTTTGCGATATATGCGTGTGCAGGATAGAGTCGGGAGCACCAATAACAGGAGGTTCGTTAAAAATGCGGAAGTCTGTAATTACTACAGGAGGAATATCAGGATTATCTTTTATTTTGGAAGGATTGAAAATATTGAATCCGTTTGTTCCTCCGAAAAGCATTTCTCCGGAGCGCAGCTTCAGAAAGGAGTGCAGCTTGAATTCATTACCCTGCAACCCATCGCTCATATCAAAATTGCGGACCGCTTTGCTGTCAGGATTAAACCTGCATATTCCTTTCGATGTGCTCATCCATAAATTACCGGCTTCGTCTTCCAGTATTCCATAGATTACATCACTGGGCAAACCATCTTTTTGATTATATATAGTAAAGGTCTTTCCGTCTTTATTGAGGAGATTTAGTCCGGCACCAGTTCCTACCCAAAGCCGTTGCCTGGTGTCTTCGGTAACTACATATATTGTATTGTTGCTCAACGAGGTTGAGTCCATACGATTATGAAGATATTCTTTTATTTCTTTTGTTTCGGGGTTCAGTATATGCAACCCGTCCCACGAGCCAACCCACAGCGTGCCGGCATGATCCTCCGTCATGCTGCATACATAGTTTTTCAGGTCGTGCCCAATTTCTACTTTATATTTTAAATATTCCCCTGTTTGCTTGTTGAGTAAATAAAGACTTCCCAGACCGCCCACCCATAAATTGGAATGGTTATCGTTATACAGATACATAACACTGTTAACTCGCCAGTCTTTATCCGGATTCTTGTCCGGGTATTTATAGTGAACGAACTCGTTTTTGCTTTTATCGTAGCGATCTACGCCTCCCATCCAATAGCTGAACCACAAGTCACCTTTTTTGTCTTTTGAAATGGAAGTGATCACATCTGCAGCGATAGATTTAGTATTGTGCGGATCATGCAGGAAGTGTTTGAATGAATCGGTTCTACGGTCATATACATTTAATCCTCCTCCATCTGTACCGATCCAGATATAGCCCTCGTCATCTTCGCAAAATGAAGTGACGTTGTTGTTACTCAAGCTGTTCGTTCTGAAGATCATATTTATTTTGTGCGGAAAATTTCTTTCCGTAGCAAAATTTACGCCTCCGCTAAATGTGCCAAGCCATATATCTTTATTGTGATCTGCATATATACACGTGATTGAATTGAACGAAAGACTTTCCGGATCTCCCGGGTCGTGCACATAATTAAAAAAAATATCTTTGACAGGATCGTAAATGCTCAGGCCACCGTTTTGTGTTCCGATCCAAAGCTTGCCGTACCGGTCGAACTTCATGCATTGGATTTGATCTTTTGCCAGACTGTTGGGATTATTCTCTTCGTGGCGAAAGTAGCGAATGCTTTTATCATCCGGATTATATACCGCTAATCCATGATCGAGCGACCCCAGCCAGAGGCGATGTTGGTCGTCTTCTTCTATCGTAAAGATACTCGTGAGTTTTGCCTGAGGCTGCACCTCAAATTTTCGTGTGGTGTTATTATACAGGTATATACTGTTGGGGCCGCTTGCCCAGAGATTTCCCTTACGGTCTTCGAACAATTGCCAAATTTCGGTTGGCGCACTTTTCCATAATCTGAATTTATCATGTACTTCATCATACAGAAAAATTTCGGAAGAAGATACAGCATATATATTTTGATGTGAATCTTCGAATATATAATTAATAGGGATTTCTGTAAACTCTTTATAGTGTTTAAAATTATTGGTGGCGCTCCTGTACCGGTCAACACCCTTGGTACTTGCAATCCAGAGATTCCCGGTTTTGTCTTGTAGCACGGAAGAGATATTGCTGCCCGTCAGGCTCATGCTGTCTTTCACAGAATGTTTATAAACCGTAATGGTATAACCATCGTATTTGTTCAGCCCATCCAATGTACCAAACCACATGTAACCCTGCTGGTCCTGAAAAATAGTTCTTACACTGCTGTGCGACAACCCCGCATTTACATTAATGCGTTTGAACCTTAGCTCGGGTTTCTGGCTATAACTGGCTTGTGAAGTGCCGACTAAAAACAAAATGAGCCAGGTCAGTAATACGGAAAGTATCTTATATCCGGAGATTCCGGACGATACATAGGCCCTCTGTTCGACACCGGATTTTTGTGCTGATTGACAAATGCCTGAGGCGAATGTAGCGGGAGAAGAGGCGGTTGTGACAATTGATGAACCCTGCATTCCTAAACAATTTTAAACGATAACAACTTTTCACCAGTGTCTACAAGCGGTGTTCTTTTAACAGAGTCAGGTACTAAGTTTTATAGACGTTAAAGGTTGTGCCAAACTCGCCTGGTACAAGCGTTGACTCTCTATAAATTTATCAGATTTTCCGTTTCATCTCACCCGGCCCGCTTCTTTTTTTTGATTGCAGGGAATCAAATAAAATTGTTTAAACGCGGATAGAACAGGCTTAATAATATCAATGATACGGTTTGATGTATATATTTAATGAGATGTATCTCCAGATATATCTATAGAAGGTATTAATCATATTGCTGAATACAGCAGTATTGTAGCTATTATGTTTGAACGTGCATCCTTATCAGGAATCAGCTGATTTTTTGGAAATCAGGAGAACCCTGATTTTAAAGTCTTTATCAATACGTTACTTTACTCATGTAATCAGCAGCACAGTGCGTTGTCCGTTAAATGTGTGCGCTGGCAATAGCTTTCGTTGTCGTGGATGTCCGTTGTAAAACCAACTAACCGTATACGTATGGAAAAAAGATTCTCTCTATTCCACCTCTCAGCCAGTATATTTCATATATACCGGCTTTTCTTTTTAAAGCAAGTTCCGGTATTAAGCCTGGCCAGATTGCCCGGCTGCACCGTTGTAGAAAATGCAGTGCCGGTGCGAAGGCGCCTGATGCTCTGATTCTCACTCATTCTATATCTATATTCTGTAGCAGACATTCTGCTATAGCTAACCTGTTATACCTTAATGTTAACCCTATGAAACTCTCCATCCGTCAACAGATACTTTTGCTGATCGGCGTTAATTCGGTACTGATCATCTGCGCATTGTATATCAGTTACTCAGGCATTCGAAATCTGAATGATGCCAAGGATATACTGGCCCGCGAGGGAAAGCAGTTAAATTATTTATTACTGGCACAGAACATGCGCGATAACCTTCGCGGTTTGATGTATCGCGGCTTTTCGGTAGACCATTCGGATGCGCAGGAAAAAGCGGCGATAAAAAAAGAATTTGATGCGCAGATTAAAGGATTTATCACCAATACACAAGCGCTACTCAGAATGAATGACAAAGACCCGCTGGTAAGTGAAATATATACCCGGGGAAAAGCGTATGCGGCGTTTTGTACCGATCTCTTTATTCACGAACTGGATGGCGATGCAGAATCATTCCTGATGCTAAACGAGTTTGTGAATTACTATAATAATTTAGCGAAGCCGATGTCGCAGGTAAGTGCCAGGATACAGCGCCATTATGCTTCGCTGGAAGAACAGGGAAATATAACGGCACGCCAATCCTTGTCGGGTATGTTTTCTGTTGCGCTGGTGGCTGTGTTCGGTTCGTTGACTGTTAGCGTTATTATTTCCAACCGCATTGTAAAACGTATAAAAAATGCGAGCCGTATGATTGCTGATGTAAGCGCAGGTAAATTATCGCAACGAAGCAAAGATACCGGCGGTGACGAAGTCAGCGTTATGCTGCAATCACTCAACAGCTATCTCGATTCAGTAACTGAAACGGTAAAGTTCGCCGTAGAGGTTGGAAAAGGAAACCTGGATGTAGCCTATAAGCCGTTGAGCGAACATGACCAATTGGGAACATCCCTGCTGGAGATGCGCAATAATCTGAAACATGCTTCGCAGGAAGATGAAAAAAGAAACTGGGCGCTGAACGGAATGGCAGGTTATGTAGATCTCAGCCGGCAGTACTCGCATAACCTTGCTACGTTTTCAGAACATGTGCTCTCGTATCTGGTAAAGTATCTGGATGTAAACCAGGCATTCTTTTATACGGTAGAAGAGCAGGAGGGGCGTGAAGTGCTGGTGCCGAAATCTGGCTACGCATGGGATCGCAAGAAATATCAGGAAGATGTGATTGAAAAAGGATGCGGCCTTACAGGGCAAGCCTGGGAAGAAGGCTCTGTGATATACTTGCGCGATATACCGGCTGATTATGTCAGGATCACTTCCGGACTGGGGATGTCTACACCGCGCAACCTGATTATACTTCCTCTTAAAGTGAATGATGTAGTCTATGGAATGATCGAGATCGCTTCATTCCGTGAAGTAGAAAAACATGAGCTGAACTTCCTGGAAAGGATGGGTGAGAACATCGCATCCACCTTGGCCAGTGTACAAACAACTGAAAGAACACAAACGTTGCTGTATCAATCGCAAGAGCAGATGGAACGCCTGAATGCCCAGGACGAGGAAATGCGGCAAAGCATGGAAGAGATGCAGGCAACACAGGAAGAACTTGCCCGCAAGGAACGTGAGTATATGTTGCAGATCAAGAAGCTGAATGAAGAGATCAGACAACACAACGAGAACCTGCAACAAACAGAAGCGGAGAAAGAAGAACATGCTTTGAAAGATATGGTGGCCGAAGCATTGCGCAAGCAGGGAGAGATATCGCAGAATATATATGCAGACAAAACGTATCGCTGAGAAACTTCACAAGAAAATATAGCAGATCGTTTGACTATTCAGGTGGAAGAAAAGATATTGGTGTATCGATCATTAAACAACACCAACTATGTTAGGACTTCGCACCGCAATCTTCAAAGTATCTGATATTGTAAAGGCAACGGAATGGTATTCCCGCGCTTTTGAAACGACTCCGTATTTCAATGAGCCTTTTTATGTAGGGTTCAATATTGGTGGCTATGAGCTTGGTCTGCAGCCGGAGGAGAAGCCAGTAAAAGTAAAAGCAGAAAGCGTGCTGGTGTACTGGGGAGTGCTGGCGGTTGAACAGGAATATGAGCGCCTGTTGGCATTGGGTGCTACGGAACATGAGAAGCCGCAAAATGTAGGAGGCGATATTATTGTAGCCACCGTGAAAGATCCGTGGGGAAATATACTCGGCATCATTTATAACCCCGGTTTTAAGGTAGAAGAATAAACAGGCTGTTTATTTTCCTGCTGAAGGTTGATTGTGTAGCATCCGGATGATGGCATCGTGTATAAGCTCCGGATTGCTCCATGGAACGAAGTGGTTCATATCATCTTTATATACAAACTCCACCGGGGCATTTACCAGCATCTTTTTGGCAAAGTCTGCATTGGCAGGAGAAACGAGTTGATCTTTCTTTCCCTGTATCACAATAACGGGGCATCGTATAGTTTTCCAAAGGGGAAGCATTTGCTCGAGCTCCGGTTTGAGGTGGTATATTTCTTCATTCGAAGCGCGGAACGATCGTGGCAATATCCAGCTTAAAAATGGTGTAGCCAGCGGAGCCCGAAACCATGTTTCATTAGGCTCAAGTTCAGGATCAATAGATCCGGCTACTATAATAAGACCATCCACAAGTTCCGGATAATCCATCGCCATACGGGCAATGAGCGGACCGCCCAATGAATGTCCTACCAGTATAATCGGACGATTATGCTTATGTGTTTCGAGAATAGGCTTGAGTATAGCGGCCTGTTTTTGTAATGACGATTCCCCTAATCCAAAGTTCGAGTATCCAAAGCCGGGTCGGTCGGTTGTGATGAGCAGCGCTTCCTGTGTGAGAGAAGAATCTTTCAGGAAATGTATAAAGGCACTGAGCGACCCGGGTGATCCGTGAATGAATAACACCAACGGTTTGATCGTATCTCCGGCTTCTGCATAATGGATTGTTCGAAAACCTTGCGTGTAAGCATGCTGTGATCCTTTGATATGATTTTCGGTGAAGAACTTGTCTACTTCCTTTGAACTCATGCGAAAAGTCATGCAGGCATGCATGAGGATCATGATGGCAAGAAACAGAGTGGCCGTGATGATCTTTATTCTTTTCATTACTTCGTTATCCGTTACACGTTAATTGTTATTAATATCCGCGAATAGATGTTTCTTGTTGCCGTTATTATCTACAGTGAGGTGGAGACACCTGGCTACAAACACCGACTGTACAAACGATTAACTGGTAAGGTGTAACGGATAACATGTAACGGCATAACGAATCAAAGATTCAACATCTTCCTATACTGCGCATTATCATGCAATACATCAACCGCCTTCTTTACATCATCATCGTACTTGAAGCCGGCTTCGACGCTGCCCCGTTCGAGGTGGTAACGTGCTACGATGTCTTCTTCCAGCAACAGCTTGATCTCATCTTTGTAGAGCATCAGTTCATTTTTCTTACTCTCAGCAATGCGGTTGGCTACCTGGTCGAGTTGTACTTTCAGGTCGTTATAGTATTTTTCTTTCTTCGCTTCTTCAGTAAACTCCTGCAGCTCGTATTCGAGGTATGATTTATACTTATAGTTTTTGTCCTTCATCCAGGTAACAAACTGTTGATATTCATCATCGCTTAATGAAAACGTGCGGGCATTTACCGGCTCGGTGCGTTTTGAAGCATAGAGTGTAGCGAAGTCGAAGATCAGGCCTTTTTCAAACAGCACTTGCGTGAGCATGTGTGCTTCTTTCGGATCGGTTTTGATATCGGGATCTATACCACCACCATCGTATACCGTGCGGCCGGATGATGTTTTGAAGGCACGCTTGAGCGAATCCGGTATAGACCCTACGCTGCCATCTTCGCGGCGATGGGTATAGTCAAGCACCTGTATACAGCGGCCGGTAGGCGTGTAGTATTTGGCAGTAGTAACTTTCAATTGCGAGTTATACGAGAGCGGGCGACTAACCTGCACCAATCCTTTACCATACGATTTTTCGCCGATAATGACAGCACGATCATAGTCCTGTAATGTTCCCGCTACAATCTCCGATGCAGAAGCACTTCCGCGATTGATCAGCACAGCCACGGGGATATCGGTATCTACCGGAGGATTCAGTGTTTCATAGTTCAGGTTGTTCTCCGGAATTTTTCCTTTGGTGCTCACCACTAATTTACCTTTAGGCAAGAACAGGTTAGTAATATTTACGGCTTCAATCAATAAACCTCCGGGGTTGCCGCGTAAGTCGAGGATGGCACTCTTAGCACCTTTTTCTTTCAAGGCTGTTAAAGCATTCTTTACTTCTTTGGCAGCATCGGGCGTAAAGTCAGAGAGCTGGATGTAGGCTACATCGTTGCCCACCATACCGTAGTAGGGTACATTGTTTACCTTGATCTTTTCGCGTTTAAATTCAATGCGTATGGGTTGGTCTACACCTTTGCGTTTTACGGTAAGCGCTACGGAAGTACCAACTTGTCCTTTCATAAGGTGACTTGATTCTTCGCGTGTAAGCTTGGAAAGTTCAATGTCATCGATCTTGATGATCTCATCGCCAATTTTAAGTCCACCTTTCTGGGCACCATATCCTTCCATGATCATCGTTACAACGGTACGGTTACCTATTTCGCGGGTAATGGCGCCAATGCCTCCGTACTGTCCGGTGTTTACCGTACGGAAGTCTTCCACTTCATCTTCCGGTATATAGTTGGTGTATGGATCGAGTGAATTGAGCATGGCATCAATGCCGGTGCGGATGAGCTTGTTGGGATTGACATCATCTACATACAGTGCATTCACTTCCTTGAAAAGTGTGGCGAAAATATCGAGGTTCTTGGCTATTTCGAAATAGCGTTCAGCGGGTCGGGTGAACGATGCGGCTACCAGTGCTACCAGTATAATCGAGAAGGCGAATAATTTTTTTTTAGTCTTCATAGGTACTCTTAATTTCTACGCAAACCTTTGCTCACGGTTGAATTTATTCGGGACTGGAAAATTCATCATTTAAAAGATAAAATCGGCAAGGATGTATGGTAATCTTCGTTATTTTTAGCCGAACCTTATTAATTAAACTCAAAATACATGATTAGAACTTTTTGGCGTACCACGGTGGTCGCCATGCTCTACCTTTCCCTGTGGGCTTGCCGGCAAGAGACCGGCAAGTATCAAACCAAGACCGGAGAAAGCAACGGCTATTCGTACGAGTATGTTACCAATGATCCTCTGAAAGTAAGAATTTACACGCTGAAGAATGGCCTGAAAGTTTACCTCAGCCAATACACAGACGAACCGCGCATTCAAACACAGATCGCCGTAAAAGCCGGTGGTAAAAATGACCCTGTTACCAATACCGGTCTCGCGCACTACCTGGAGCACATCATGTTTAAAGGCACTGCCGATTTTGGTACGCTCGACTGGCAAAAGGAATCAGTATACCTCGACAGCATCGAACACATGTTTGCACACTATGGCACGCTGAAAGATTCGCTTGAACGTGTAAAATATTACAAACTGATCGATCAGGTATCGAACGAAGCTTCGCGGTTTGCTATTGCGAATGAATACGATAAAATGGTAGGCGAACTGGGTGCCTTGGGTACTAACGCTTATACTTCGGAAGATCGCACGGTATATATCAATGACATTCCGGCCAATCAACTGGACAACTGGCTGCAACTCGAAGGCAACCGCTTTCAGAAAATAGTGCCGCGTTTATTCCACACCGAACTCGAAGCGGTGTATGAAGAAAAGAACCGTGGCCTTGATAATGATTACTGGAAAACTTATGAAGCACTCTTTGGAGCGATGTTCACAAAACACCCGTATGGAACACAAACAGTGATTGGTACGATCGATCACCTGAAGAATCCTTCGATCACCGAGATTAAGAAGTACTTCAATACCTATTATCGTCCGAACAACGTAGCGATCTGCCTCAGTGGTGACCTGGATTACGACAAAACGATTGCGTTGGTCGATAAATACTTTGGCAATTGGAAGCCCAACGATCAGCTGCCAACCTGGAACCGCGTGGAAGAAGATCCTATTACTACGCCGGTAGTGAAAGAAGTATACGGGCCCGAAGCCGAGTGGGTAAATATAGGCTTCCGCTTCAAGGGAAGAAACAGCGATGACTATACGCTGCTAACGCTCACGAATATGATTCTATCGAACTCGCAGGCGGGGTTGATTGATATCAACCTGGACCAACAACAAAAAGTGATCGATCCTGCGAGCCATGTAGAACCAATGGGTGATTATAGCATTCATAGATTTTCCGGACGTCCGCGTGACGGGCAGAGCCTTGAGGACGTAAAGAAATTGCTCCTTGAACAAATAGAACTGGTGAAACACGGAGAGTTTGACGACTGGTTGATTGAAGCTTCGATAAACGATCTCAAAAAATCGAAGATTGAGGGATCGGAGAACAACTGGTCGCGCTCAAACGACCTGGTGCTGGCATTCACCAATAACATGGCGTGGAATGAGTATATCTCGGAAACCGATGCTATGCGGAAGATCACGAAGGAAGACATTGTGAAGTTTGCCAACGAGCATTACAAAGACAACTATGTAGTAGTATATAAACGCACTGGTAAAGACACTAACGTAAAGAAAGTTGATAAGCCCTCCATCACGAAAGTAGCGTTGAACAAAGAGGACAAGTCGCCATTTCACCAGGCCATCCTGAAGAAAAAAGCGGAGAAGCTGAAGCCTGTGTTTGTGGATTATGATAAAGATATCCGGAAGCTGAAGATGAATAAAGGTGTAGATGTGCTGTATACTGCCAACACCGAGAATGACCTCTTCTCGTTATACTACATGTCGGATGTGGGCAGTAACAACGACCCGAAGATAAATGTAGCGGTGGAGTACTTACAGTATCTGGGAACGGAAGATATGTCGGCTGAAGATTTCAAGAAAGAGTTCTACAGGCTTGGTTGTAACTTCGGAGTATCGGCTTCAGAAGACAGAACCTATATATACCTGGCGGGACTTGCCGAGAACACGGACAAGGCGCTGCAGCTTTTAGAAAAGTTACTAGCGAATCCCAAAGCAGATGATGAAGCTTTGAAGAAAATGGTTGCTGGTATGTTCAAGAAACGTGAAGACAGCAAGAAGGACAAAGGTACGATTATGTTTGAAGGATTGATTGCGTATGGTTTGTACGGGCCGAAGTCATCCTTCACCAATGTGTTAAGCAATAAAGAACTTAGGGAAGTAAAAGCAGAAGACCTGATCACGATCATTAAAGATTTTACAAAGACCGAACATCGCGTGTTATACTATGGCCCGAAGAAAGGAGAGGAGATCGTGGCATCGCTCAATCAATATCATGCATTGCCCGATCAGTTGAAGCCTGTGCCGCCACCTGTAGAATTTAAGATGCAGGATGTTGCCAAGCCTGCCGTGTACTGGACGGATTATGATATGGTGCAGGAAGAAATCATGTTCCTCTCGAAAGGAGCAGGCTTTGATAAAACACGTGTACCGATCAGCTGCATGTTCAACGAATACTTTGGAGGAAACATGAGTTCTCCCGTATTCCAGGAATTACGCGAAGCACAGGGGCTGGCATATGCAGCATTCGCACACTATGGCTCGGCCGATAAGCCTACGGGCAACGATTTATTTTATGCCTATATCGGCACGCAAGCTGATAAACAACCGGAGGCGATGAAGGCTATGAACGGTTTGCTGACGAATTTTCCCAAGACGGAAGGTGGTTTTGAAGTGACGCGTAATGCTATCCTTAACCAGATTGAAAGCGAACGTATTACCAAAACAGATATACTTTTTGATTATGAAGAAGCGCGCAGGCGCGGACTGGATTACGATATTCGTAAAGATATATACGACCAGGTGCAAAAATTTACTCTTGCTGATGTGGAGAAGTTTGCGCAGGATAACATCAAAGGAAAGAACTTTAATATTGTGCTGATCGGCAACAAGAATAAGATCAATTTTAAAGAACTGAAACAGTATGGCGAAATAAAACAGCTATCGCTCGATGAGATTTTCGGTTACGAGAAAGTACAGAAAATCGATATTGAGAAGCGGAATCAGTAGTTGAAACAAGAAGCCAGAAGTAAGAAGTGCCTCTCTGGCTTCTTACTTCTTATTTCTAAATTCTATTTCCATGCCTTTCGCAAAAATCGTAACCAGTTGCCGTGCATGACGTTTGCTATATCTTCTTCGGAGTAGCCACGCTTTGCCAGCATCGCAGGTATCTTTTGCAGGTCGGCGATGGTCTCTATATCATACGGGCTTTGTTCTTTACCGAATGCACCATCAAGGTCAGACCCGATGGCAACATGATGTGCGTTACCCGCCAGTTGGCAAATATGATCCATGTGATCGATCAGCTTTTCCAACCCGCAATCCATGCTTAATGGTGTAGATACATTCTTGATCCACTCGGGCACCACCATCCAGGCATCCATCACACCACCAATCACTGCCCCACGACTGATCAGTTCCTTAATCTGCTCATCGCTGAACTGCCGGTTGTGATTTACCAGTGTCCTGCAATTGTTATGGCTCGCCCACACATTGCCATGAAAGTGATCCATTGCCTCCCAGAAACTATCATCACATAAATGGGTAGCATCGAGAATGATGTTGAGGCGTTCCATTTCTTTCAACAGTGCCTGCCCTGGTTTTCCCATGCCACCGGTAGCATTGGTGCCCTGTGCATACCGCCCCGGCCCGTAGTGACCCGGGCCTATAGCGCGCAAACCGTAGTTATAGGCACGCTCTACATAATCCACAGTAACGATCGAGTCGGCACCTTCAAGACTTAATATATAGCCGATCGGTTTTTTATCGTTTGATGTTCCGTTATTCCAGCGTTGCAGATGTTTTTCGAGCGCCGGTAAATTGGTGATCTGCACCATTTCGCCTGCTTCTTCCATCGCTTTATACCAGGCGAGTTGTGCCTGTGTTTGTGCCCATGCCTGTTCAGGAGAATGCCAGCCGGGCAGATTATTACCGGGTGCTACATAACGAGCTATTTGCGTAGCTACTACCAGACCTATATTTCCCTTTCGCAGTTCTTCAAAATTTACTACACCATTGCCGCGATCCGCTTTGTCCGTCATCCCTTTTTCGCGGCTGCGGATTTCGTGTACAGGTCTTCGATAGTCGCGGTTCCACTCCATGGCGTTCATGGCCAGGTCGAGGTGTGCGTCAATGATGAAAGGTATATTCATGGTGTAGTCTGGTAATGCAGTTGTCAGGTACCTTATCGCTATACGTATACTATATCGTAATTACGCGGTTGCGGGCTTGTGTAGTCCAGTAGTCAGTTACCTCGTTGTCCGTCACTATTGCGGTGCGATCGTACAGTGCAACGGTAGGGCAGATGTGATACGGAACTCCGTAAAGTACATCGCCCACCTGGTAAGTGCTTCCGGCCGGTGTCTTTAAGATCATGTGCTCTTCGCTGTGGCCAGTCGGCTCCAGGTCAGGAGCATTGAGAAATGTAACACGATTTGTTAATGGATTTTCAGATGCAATCGCTTTGTGGCCGAGGTCTATACAGATAGTATCTTTTGCAGGTAGTGAGATAACACGCGTTACTACAAGTGCTGCAAAAAGAAAGGGTTGCTCCTGTAATATACTTTCATAGCCTTTGTCCCAGTATATAAATGTTCCCGGGCTGCACGCTACACCGTTTCGTTGAGCATGTATAGGAAACGTAGGTGTTCCTCCTGCTACAATCGCTGGTGTATTACCGGTTTGTTGTACAATCTGATCGCGAAGTTTTTCTACAGCCGCAAAAGCCTCGTTGCATTTTTGTGTGCGCGCAGCCAGGTCAACATCACGTAAGTGACCATCGTAAGCATGCAAGCCGTATGCAATGATGCCGGGCAGTGCCAGTAATTGTTTGTAGAGCTCGAGTGCAGCATCGGGCGCGATGCCGGTGCGGTTCATGCCTACGTTCAGATCTATATATACCCGTATCTTCTGAGCGCTTCGTTCGAATACTGTGCTGATGTGTTTCGCTGTTGCTATATTATCTGCGAGGCATGAAAATATAGTTTGCGAATATCTGGCGGTGAGCGTAGCGAGTCGCTCGGCTTTTGGTCCAACCGGTTGATAGGCGAGGAGTATATCTTTTGCTCCGGCTTCGGCCAACATCTCGGCTTCTGCTATGGTAGCGCATTTGAACAGGGCTATACCTTCGCGTATTAACATCTTCGCTACCTGAGGCGATTTGTTCGTCTTCATGTGTGGACGAAGAAGCGCTATATCCGGAGCAAATGTTTTGAGAATGCGGATGTTCTCCTGGATGCGCTCCGGGTAAACGGCCAGCGCGGGGGTATCAATGTGTTCTACATTCGATATTGTAAACCAATTATTCATACCTTCTTGCTTTTTATACGTTTCTCCATAGCCTCCAAAATTCTCTCACCTATAAAAGTAATAATGTAGTCGAAGTTTTTTTCTTTTTCTGTTTGGATTAAGGTCTGGAAATATTGTTGGCGTTCTTCAGCTTTGATCAATGCCGGAGGGTAGTTTCTTTTGAGCAATAAAAGTGTGGTTAGAAGCCGCGCTATTCTTCCGTTACCGTTCGCAAATGGATGTATTTCGTTCAGAAATTTGTAATGGAATATGGAAATTATAGCGATCGGATGATTTTCGTGTGTGATGTGCTCAGTAAGTGATAAGTTTTTATTTGTCCAGGTGAGTAGATTGTTTATAGCTTCATCAACCTTTGTGAAGTCGAGATAAGTAAAGCTGTTCTTTAAATTTTCCTGAAATGATTCGCTCCAGTGTAGAACCGGAAATTTCTTCTGAAAGACCTTGTGAACGATATCAATATCGCGTAGCAGTTTCTTTACGTTCATCCTTTAATTGTAGTGCGTAATCAAAACCACTTGTGTTTAACTTGTGAAGCCAGTCACGGAAATCAGAAGAGAATATAATAATATCATTATCCAACATTCTGAATGTTTTTCCAACCAGGAAGTTTTTAAGATCGGGTTGCAAAGCTTCATCAACTGTGCTGATGCGTACATTCTCATGTGACGAAGCGATTTTACGCAGCTCTCTTAATCTTTCAATGGTTACAGTTCGCATATATTAAAGATACAACTTATCAATCGATAATCGAAATCGTTAATGCAGTTCAAACATCGCCTCGATCTCCACCGGTATATTATCGGGCAGAGAGCCCATGCCTACCGCACTGCGCACGCCAATGCCATTTTCTTCGCCCCATACCTGCGCAAATAATTCGCTGCAGCCATTGATCACAAACGGGTGGCGTTCAAATTCAGGCACGGCATTTACCATTCCCAATACTTTCACTACGCGTTTTATTTTGTTGAGCGTTCCGAGGTTGGCCTTCAGTGTGGCGAGTATAGCAAGACCTACCTGGTGTGCAGCCTGTTTGCCTTCTTCCATAGTCATATCTTTACCAATGCGGCCAATGATCAATGAACCATCGGTCTGCACAGTACCATGCCCGGAGACATAGACAAAATTACCAACAATGAGGAACGGCTTATATACTCCCAGCGGTTTGGGTGCAGGCGGCAATACAAATTTCAGTGCTTCAAAACGCTGGTCTGGTGATAGGGTTGACATAGCAAGTGAATTGAGCTGAAAAGATAGTCAATCCATGATTACCCCAGCAAACCAATCACGGAAAAGAAATGTGCTGTGCTACCCGCCAGCACAAACAGATGCCAGATGCTGTGAAAATACCGGACCTTGTCTTTGATAAAGAAATATGTGCCTGTGGTATAAAACACACCGCCCAGCAATAGAAACATAAAGCTTGTAAGCGGAATGGCATCGTATAGTTGTTTGAAAATGATAATACCCAACCAGCCCATAACGATATATAGGATGGTGGAGAGCAATTCTTTTTTACCGGTAAAAAAAATCTTGAGCACGATGCCGGCAACAGCACATCCCCAGATGAGTCCGAACATTGTCCAGCCGACCCAGTTTTGAAGTGTGAGACAGAAAGGTGTATAGGTACCGGCAATGAGCAGGTAAATAGACATGTGATCAACCTTGCGAAAAAATACTTTCGCTCGTTCATTCTGAATGCTATGGTAAAGCGTGGAAGCGAGGTATAGCATCACCATCGTTGCGCCAAATACCGAGAAACTGACCACGTGCCATACACTGCCTTTCAGGATAGAAAACACTACCAACAATACCAGGGCGGCTGAAGCGAGCAAGGCACCCAGGCCATGCGTTATTGCATTTGCAAGTTCTTCACGGTGTAATCTGACAGCACTATTCATAATCGGTCAATCTACTTTCCTATGAAACGAAATTAGTATGCCAAAGATTTTGCAGCAAGAAAATTTATATGAGATAATGCAGGATCATAACACCGATAAGCCCGCACACCGACACAATGGTTTCCATCAGCGACCACGATTGGATAGTTTGTCGTATGCTGAGGTTGAAATACTCTTTGTAGAGCCAGAAGCCGGTGTCGTTTACATGCGAGAACATGAGACTACCCGCACCAATGGATAACACCATCAGGTTGGGGTCAACGTTCATCGATGTAATCAGCGGAGCAATGATACCGGCAGCGGTAAGACCTGCTACGGTGGCAGAACCCACACACACACGGATCAGGCATGCTATTGTCCAGCCCAGCAGCAGCGGATGAATATCAAGGCCGCTGAGTAGTATAGCAATTTCTTTACTCACGCCGCTATCGATGAGAATTTGCTTGAGTGCTCCCGCACCGCCCATGATCAACAGGATCATGGCTATATCTTTTACGGCTTCACCATAAATGTTCATTACCTTCTGCATGTCCATACCCTGAGCAATGCCGAGTGTATAGGTTGCTACGGCAAGCGAGATAATCATGACCATTGCCGGATCGCTTATGAATTTGATGGCAGACTGCAGCGTTTCATTGATAATACGTGGTGCGAGTATGGTTGTTATCGCCAATAGTATTACCGGCAGGAGGGAGGAGAATATACTGATACCAAGACCGGGTAATTTTTCAGGTGCTATATCTGCAGCGTTTTCGAATATTTTTGGAGCGGGCGGATTTATTTTTTTCAATGTCTTTGAAAAAACAGGACCCGCAATGATTACCGTGGGAAGTCCGATGATCACCCCGTACAGCAACGTGGTGCCTATATTGGCATTGAACTGTGCCACGAGCGCAGTGGGCGAGGGGTGCGGTGGAAGAAATCCATGCGTAACCGAAAGCGATGCGAGCATCGGCAAGCCTATATATACTGCCGGAAATTTATAACGGAATGCAACAGAGAAGATGAGCGGCACCACGAGTACAAAACCAACGTTATAGAACAACGGTATACCAATGATAAAACCGGTGAACATTAATGCCCACTGAATATAGCGCTGGCCGAATAGCTTTACCATGAAAGAGGCAATCTGTTGTGCTGCACCGCTATCGGCCACCAACTTGCCCAGCATGGCACCACAGGCAATAACAATCACCAGCGACCCGAGCATATCGCCTATGCCCTTTTGTACGGAAGCAGTGATGGAAGCGACCGGTATACCCAGCAACGCTCCTGCAAGCGTGGATACAACGAGGAATGACAGGAACGGATTGATCTTGAAAAGCGAGATCATCACTACCAGCAACACGATGCAGAAAAGTATAGCAAGCAGCGGATGATCTATGTTTGTATCTGTGATGTGCTGTGTTCGGAGTAATACACGCAGTATAAAATACAGGGCTATCAGAAAAACCGTGGAGATTGCAGTGTATACTTTATTTACTTTGAATTGCGTGATCAGCACGATCAGCAATAGAATAGTGAAGAGTACAAGGATCATCGTTGGGTGCCTGGTTTAATGGATTGGTTTGCCAACGAAGCTAAGGAAAAATGTGCGTACGTGTTGGAAGGTTTATGTTAATGGTGGGAATTTTTTTGTAAGTGTTGAGGTGTTTAAGTATTGGTGTGTTTAAGTGCTTACGTTCTATTAAATGAAACGGAACAGCGCCGGCAATATTGGGAACATTGCTGGTTGTGAAATATAACAGGATACAGGAAAGATTGTATGCTGAAAGTATACTCAGAATTTGTCGGGAACCTGGACGATGCGCACTACAATTTCGTGAGGGTCGCCATCTTTGTCGAGGAGGCTGAAACGAACCATGGGGTTGTCTTTGCGCGTGTTGGTCTCTACGTGAATAACCTGGTTGTCCTGCAGATGTTTTTCAATCTCCTTCTGAAGTATATATAGTGCGTTAGCGAAATCAACTTCCAGCGGACTCGGATTATAAGAGGAGGTCTTCATGTTAGGTGTTCGTTATCAGTTATCCGTTAATCGTTATCAGTTACACGTTACTCGGCCGTAATTACAGGATACGGATAACGAATAACGTGTAATGGCTCTCGCCTTTTACCACCGGATCAACGCAGAGGCCCAGGTAAAGCCACTGCCGAAGGCGGCTAAACAAATTAAATCATTTTCTTTGATTTTACCTTCAGCCCAGGCTTCGCTGAGGGCGATTGGTATAGAGGCAGCGGTAGTATTTCCATACCGCATAATGTTGTTATACACCTGGGCATCACTCAGGGCCAGCTTCTCCTGGATATACTGGCTGATGCGCAGGTTTGCCTGGTGAGGCACAAGCAGGTTAATGTCTTCTTTGGTAAGTTTATTAGCATCGAGCGCTTCCTGGATCACTTCCATAAAGCGAACCACGGCATGTTTGAATACCTGGTTGCCATTCATCACGACCTTGAAGGTAGATGTATCGGTGATCTGCTCGGGTTGTCTTTCACTATGCGGGCGACTACTGCCCGGATCTTTTACATAGAGCTCTTCGGCAAAGTTACCATCTGAGTGAAGATGCGTGGAAAGTATACCGGGCTTGTCGGATGGCTGAAGAATTACAGCACCGGCACCATCGCCAAAAATAACGGCTGTATTCCTTCCGCGTGTTGATATATCCAGTGCTGTAGATTGAATTTCGGCTCCTACTACCAGCACGGTTTTATACATACCGGTTTTGATGAACTGATCGGCTACCGAGAGTGCATATATAAATCCCGAGCAGGCATTGCGGATGTCGAGCGCAGCGATCTTGCCGTCAAGACCCAATTCACGTTGTAACAACACTCCGGAACCGGGAAAGAAATAGTCGGGCGTAATTGTGGCAAATACAATGAAGTCGATATCCGTTTCCTTGAGCTCGGCGCGCTGCAGGGCCATGCGTGTGGCCTTAGCGGCCATATTGGCTACGGTATCTTTTTCCGGATTCATCCATCTGCGCTCATGTATACCCGTGCGCTCAACGATCCATTCGTTGTTGGTATCCATGACGGTAGAAAGGTATTGGTTGGTAATGACATTTTCCGGAACATGATGGCCCAGGCCGACAATTTTGGAATATCGCATTCGATTGAAATTTAGCGAGCGCAAAGGTAGTGAAAAATGGTTAGAAGCTGGCGGAGGAGAGCTGCGCGCTTTTAGCGGCGAGCTTTGAGAAGTTGTCGTTGGTTTTTCGGGATACTTTACTTTCTGTGTTCTTCTGCGAAATCTGTGGGACTAAAATGCATTGATTTCCCACAGAACTCACAGAAGGGCACAGATCAGATACTAATAACGTGTAACCGTTAACGGCTACACCACAACGTTCACAATCTTGCCCGGTACGATGATCACCTTCTTCGGTGCTTTGCCTTCCGTCCATTTTTGTACGGCTTCGGAGGCTATCACCAGTTTTTCGATGTCTTCTTTCGGCATATCCAGGGCGAAGTTCATCTTCACACGTACTTTGCCATTAATGGAGATCGGATATTCAAAGGAGCTTTCTACCAAATACTGCTCATCGTATTTCGGGTAGCTGGCTTCCAATACAGAATCTTTGTGGCCCAGCTTCTCCCACAGTTCGGCAGCGATGTGCGGAGCATACGGAGACAATGCTATCACCAGCGGCTCCAGTATAGCACGCTTGTTACATTTCATAGAGCTCAGTTCATTGCAGCAGATCATGAACTCACTCACCGATGTGTTGAAAGAGAAGCGCTCAATGTCATCTTCAATCTTTCGGATCGTCTTGTGCAATATCTTCAGCTCATCGCGGGTTGCTTCTGCATCACTCACGGTGAAGTTCTCATTCTTGTCGTGGAAGAGATTCCAGAAACGTCTCAGGAATTTATATACCCCATCAATACCATTGGTATTCCAGGGCTTGGATAACTCCAGCGGGCCGAGGAACATCTCGTACATACGCAAGGTATCAGCGCCGTAGTTGTTTATAATATCATCCGGGTTCACCACATTGTATTTCGACTTCGACATTTTCTCTACTTCGCTTCCGCAGATATACTTGCCGTCTTCGAGTATAAATTCTGCATTTGCAAAGTCATCGCGCCATTTTCTGAATGCTTCCAGATTGAGTATATCGCTGTCTACTATGTTTACATCCACGTGTAATGGTGTTACTTCGTATTGCTTGCGCAAACCGTGCGACACAAATTTATTCGTGCCGTTGATGCGGTATACAAACTTCGATACACCTTGAATGTGTCCCTGATTGATCAGTTTTTTGAATGGCTCTTCTGCTTCTACAAAGCCCAGGTCTTTCATAGCCTTGCACCAGAAACGAGAGTATAACAAGTGACCGGTAGCGTGTTCTGATCCGCCTATATACAGGTCTACATCTTTCCAGTAAGATACTTTGTCTTTGCTGGCAAACTCGTTGTTATTCTTCGGGTCCATGTAGCGGAACCAATACCAGCTTGAGCCGGCCCATCCGGGCATCGTAGTCAGTTCGTAATGCTTGCCTTTATAGCTCCATCCTTTGGCACGGGCCAGTGGAGGCTCACCTGTTTCGGTTGGTTTATATTGATCAATCTCCGGCAATGTTACCGGCAGATCGGCATCGTCTACCAGCTTTGGTATGCCGTTGTCGAAATATACCGGGAAGGGTTCACCCCAATACCGCTGACGGCCGAAGATGGCATCGCGCATGCGGAAATTTACTTTACGTATACCAATGCCCAGCGATTCTACTTTCTGCAATGCTTTTTCGATGGCCTCGTTCCAGGGCAAACCATTCAGAAAATCGGAGTTGATCATTGTGCCTGATTTCGGCTCGAAGTTATCCTGATTGATATCGCTGGTCGGACCTTCCAATACATCTATGATCGGTAGATTGAAATGCTTTGCGAAAGCATAATCGCGCGTATCGCTCGAAGGCACTGCCATCACAGCGCCTGTTCCATAGCCCGCCAATACATAATCGGCAATCCACACAGGTACTTTCTCGTTGCTGAACGGGTTGATTACATACGCCCCGGTAAATGCCCCGGTAATACGCTTCACTTCGCTCATGCGCTCGCGCTCGCTGCGGTTCTTCGCTATATCTACATATTTGGTAACTTCTTCACGTTGCTCCGGTGTTGTGATCTTGTCTACCAGTTCATGTTCCGGTGCTATTACCATGAACGTTACACCATAGATCGTGTCGATGCGTGTGGTGAACACGCGAATGGAGAGGTCTTCGCTCTTATCAACTTTAAAATCTAGCTCGCATCCTATACTCTTGCCAATCCAGTTGCGCTGCATTTCTTTTACAGGCTCGGGCCAGTCGATTGTATCCAACCCTTTCAGCAGGCGCTCGGCATACGCGGTAATGCGCATGCTCCATTGCATCATCTTGATGCGTTCTACCGGGTAGCCACCTCGTTCGCTTACACCGTCTTTTACTTCATCGTTGGAGAGTACGGTGCCGAGTGCAGCACACCAGTTCACCATCGTTTCGCTCAGGTAAGCGATGCGGTATTTCTGCAGAAAATCTTCTCTGCCTTTTTCATCCAGATTCTTCCACTGTTCTGCGGTAACGGAAGGCGTGCCTTCATCGCATACAGCGGAAATATTTTTATTGCCGTTCTTTTCGAGTTCAGCGATCAGCGTAGTGATTGGCTCGGTCTTTCCTTCGGCACCAGCCTTCTTGTTATACCAGGCATTGAATAATTGTGCGAAAATCCACTGCGTCCATTTATAGTAAGCAGGGTCGCAGGTTTGCACTTCGCGATCCCAGTCGTATGAGAAGCCGATCTGGCGCAGCTGGCGTTTATACGTCTCTATATTTTTTGCTGTAGTTACGGCCGGATGCTGACCGGTTTGAATAGCATATTGTTCAGCTGGCAATCCAAACGCATCGAACCCCATCGGGTGCAACACATTGAAGCCCTTCAGTCGCTTGTAGCGTGAAACGATGTCAGATGCAATATACCCGAGCGGGTGCCCTACGTGAAGCCCGGCTCCGGAAGGATAGGGGAACATATCCAATACATAATATTTAGGCTTGGACGTATCGTCCTTTACCTGGTAAGCTCCGGTGGTAGCCCACGTATCCTGCCACTTTTTTTCAATGCGTTTGATCTCGTCTTTGCTGTAATCGGCCATGTTGTAGTTCGTTCTGTTTGGCGAACCGCAAAAATAAGCCTTTTACGAAAATTACCGGCTGCTGTGCGTTAACTACACAATACTTTTTTGAAACGCTTCCGTCATAGCCCGTATGGCAGCATGGTTCCTGTTACGCCTGCGCAATGTACCAACCGCTACAGCCTGCAAGGAGTCGAGAGGCTTGAAATGAACATGGGGATACTCTTCCTGCAGGGAAGCAGGTGCGAAGGTAAGACCAAGCCCCTGGTGTACCAGCAGCACCCGCGTGCGCGGTGACGAGAGCTCACTCACAATGCGAGGCTCTTCTCCGTTGATCCGCAGCTGCTGCATTACGGCATCGTGCAGCCATGGCTGATCCTGACGCTTGTAGAGTATAAAGGATTGATCGCGCAGATCTTCGCGCGATAATTTTTTGCGCTTTGCCAATGCATGACCTGCCGGCAATACAACGTGATATTCTTCTTTTGCAATAGCAGTCCATTCGAGTGCATCATCCTGCACCGGTCCGAATACCAGCGCGAGATCGAGTTGGTTTTCCTTTATATGGTGAATGAGTGTTGACGTGCAATGTTCAGCAATCGTAACGTGTATGCCGTTATGCTGCTGCTGAAAGATTTGCATGGCTTGTGCGATCCGTCCCGGACGAATACCGGGCACGATCCCGACCTGTAATGTGCCGGTCTTCTTCTCGCGAATGGCGCGAATGCGCTCCTCCGCTTCTTCCATTTTTTCAAATACTTCGAGCGTATACTGGTATAGTATCTTCCCGGCATCCGTCAGCTCATTGCCTCGCTTGAGGCGATGAAAAAGGGAGACACCCAGTGAATCCTCCAGCTCTTTAATCTGCTGACTCAACGGAGGCTGTGAGATGTTCAATCGTGCGGCTGCCTTCCGGAAGTTGAGTTCTTCTGCCAGCACTTTAAAATAACGGAGATGTTTCAGGTCCATGATCGGTATAACGTATCACTGCGATAGCAAGATCGAATCACACAAAAGAATCCTGATGTATCGTGTTCAACGTTCTTTGCATTATAAAACAAATAAACACCACTGGTAAGCGCAAATATACTGTTCATGCCATTGCCAGCAACCTCAAAAATATGAAAGCACTGCAACTCACAATCCCCGGCACGCTCCGTGGAATCGAATGGAAAGAAACGCCAACACCTGTTATAGGTGACTACGATGTATTGGTACGCATTCATGCTACATCGCTTAATTATCGCGACTACGCTTTTATCACCGGGCGCTATCCGCTGGTAAAACCGTTGCCCGTTATACTGGGATCGGATGCTGCCGGCATGGTTGAACGCGTGGGAAAACTGGTAACACGTTTTGCTCCGGGCGATCGTGTGGTCAGCCTGCTGCGACAGCGTTGGCAAGGAGGAAAGTTCGATGCCTTTAAGGCTTCGCAGCAATTGGGTGCCACGGTAGATGGTGTATTCTCAGAATACTATGCCTTTCACGAGCAAAGTATAGCAAAAGCACCCACCACGCTCACCATGGAGGAGGCCGCAACGATTACAACGGCCGGGCTAACGGCATTTCGCGTATTGACACAATCGGGTGTGCAGCCGGGTGATACTGTATTGATTCAAGGCACCGGCAGTGTTTCGTTGTATGCCTTACAGCTCTCACAACATATAGGGTTGCGTACTATTGTTACCACCGGGCGACAGGAGAATGAAGAATTTCTGAAACAGCTGGGGGCGCACCATGTGATAAACTATAAAGAACATCCGGAATGGTCGAAGCCGGTACTGGATATTACACAAGGCCGCGGTGTTGATCTCGTGATGGATGTGGCAGGAGGAAGCTCTGTGCAGCAATCCATCCATGCAGCAGCCGTGGGTGGTCATATAGCGCTGATAGGATTTCTGGATGATACCCGGACTTCGATTGACCTGGTAAGTGTCATCCGCAGAAACATAACGCTTCAAGCCTATACAACCGGCAGTCGTGAAGACCTTGAGCAGTTCGTAAAGTTCCTGGAAATATACCCGGTTCGACCGTTCATTGCCGGCGTATATACTGATTATGCCACTGCCTTTGCCATGTTTGAAAACAACAAGACTCCCGGCAAGATCATCGTTAAGCATGGTTGAGTGTTAAAGGCGATATCACGAAGAATCGTTGTTGAGGTTAATTTTTTCGGAAGCGGTCTGCTACAGTTCATCCGCCCGGTCTTACAGTTCGGTAACTCCTTTTTTAAAAAGATCGCTTCCTCATCCACTTTTATCGTGTAATCGCCCAAAACACCCTGTATGAAACTATTTTATCCCATTCTTTTCGTCCTTACCTCAACGGCCGCGTATAGTCAAACCAGGATATCCGGCAAAGTTACCGATGAACGCGGAGCCGGTATTCCGCTGGCCAACATTATCCTGGCAGATACCTACGATGGAACAAGTTCCGATACTGACGGCAATTTTGAATTTACCACCACCGAGACTGGCGTGCATGTGCTGCTCGTAAAGTTTGTAGGCTACAAAGATTTTCAGAAGGAAGTTATACTGGAGAATAAACCCATCACGATCCAGGTGTCGCTGGAAGAAATGATTAACGAACTGGAGGCCGTAATGATCACGGCCGGTGCCTTTGCAGCCAGCGACGAATCGCGCAGAACTATTTTTAAAGCACTGGATATAGCCACAACGGCAGGCGCTACCGCGGATATAGCCGGAGCGCTCAATACATTACCCGGTACGCAAAAAGTAGGCGAAAGCGGAAGACTGTTTGTGCGTGGTGGTGATGGTAATGAAGCCAAAACATTTATTGATGGCTTGCTCGTATTGAATCCGTATAGCCCTTCGGCTCCCAATACACCTTCACGCGGACGCTTTCTTCCATTCATGTTCAAGGGAACAAGTTTTAGTACCGGTGGATACTCTGCCGAATATGGTCAGGCATTGTCGTCAGCATTAGTGCTGGATTCAAAAGATAAATCGGAAACAAACCGTACCGATATAGGTATACTTTCTGTAGGTGGCGACATTGCGCATACACAAGCATGGGAGCGCGGCTCGGCCATTGGTAAAATACAGTATACCAATATTCGTCCTTACTTTGGACTGATCAACCAACGCATTGATTGGATCGATGCTCCCGTATCGCTCGAAGGCAGCGGTGCTGTTCGCCAGGAAGTTGGCAAGACGGGTATCGTAAAAGTATATGGCAACTTCAATCATTCCAGCTACGCCATCTACCAGCACAGCATTGATGACTATAACACCAAGTTTTTATACGACCTGACGAATAATTACCGCTACCTCAACGGTTCCTACAAACAGGCTTTAAACGATCGCTGGATGGTGCGCGGAGGTTTGGCCTATACTTATCAGCTGAACGATGCCATCGTTGATCAGGATAACATTGTTGAAACCGAAAAGGGTATACATGGTAAAACGGTCTTTGAAGGATCGCTTTCTGATAAAGTAGAATTGAAGACAGGTGCGGAGATACTCCAACGTAACTATGAGCAGCAATTCCGTTTGCACGATGGTAATCCGTATGCACGAACCTTTGAGGAGGTGATCTCTGCCGGGTTTGCAGAAGCCGATATCTATGCCAGCAATAAACTGGTGACACGTGCCGGTGCACGCATCGAGTATAACAGTCTCGTTCAGAAGCTCTCGATCGATCCGCGCATTTCCGTTGCCTATAAAACCGGATCATACAGTCAGGTATCATTTGCCTACGGTAAATTCCGCCAGACGGCCAATAACACGCTGGTGCGTATAAACCATGCACTGGCTCCTGAAAAAGCAGAGCACTTCATTCTTAACTATCAGCATGTCGAGAACAATCGCACGTTTCGTATCGAAACCTACTATAAGAATTATAACGATCTTGTAAAGTATGTAAATGGTGATCCATTAACATTGAATAACGCAGGCTCAGGCTATGCAAAAGGTATAGAGTTTTTCTGGCGCGACAACCGCTCACTGCGTAACACTGACTATTGGATTTCTTATTCATACCTGGATACGAAACGCAATTATCTCAACTTCCCATACAAAGCGGTGCCATCCTTTGCATCCGCCCATAATTTCTCGGTGGTATACAAGTACTTTATATCGGCTATTAAAAGCCAGTTGGGCGCTACGTATTCGTATACCAGTGGCAGGCCCTATAACAACCCGAACAGCGATCAGTTCAACCGTGGTAAAACGCCTTACTATAGCGACCTCAGCTTTAACTGGAGCTATTTGCCCAAGCCGCATCTTATTGTATACCTGTCGTGTACAAACCTGTTGGGACGAAACAACATCTTTGGCTATGAGTATAGCACGGTAAAGAATGCTGACGGTATCTATAACAGCCGCCCGCTGCAACAGGCAGCGACCCGGTTCTTGTTTGCAGGTATATTCATTACCCTATCGAAAGACAAATCGATAAACCAGTTGCCGAATCTCTGATTCCAAAGATAAAATCATCAAAATCAATAACCTCTAATAAACAACAATATGAAAATGAAAAACACTCTTCCCGCTTTTATCGCTCTGATAGCAATGGTATGGTCAACCACCGTAATGGCGGCCGATAAGTATACCGAGACGATGCAGAAGAATATACAGGTGGTATATACTTCGCAAAATATTGCCGATCTGCAAACGGCTGTCAATACATTTGAGCGTGTTGGCGCTGCCGAAAAAACAAAATGGGAACCTTTCTATTATGCATCGTTCGGCTATATTATGATGAGCAATCACGAAAAAGATGCTGCCAAAAAAGATGTATACCTCGATCAGGCCACCACAGCATTAAACAAAGCAAAAGAACTGGTTCCAAACGAATCGGAAGTAATTGCGCTGGAAGGATTCATTTACATGATGCGCTTGTCTGTTGATCCTGCTACGCGTGGCCGCCAATATATGCCGCTGTCTACCCAGACTTTCAATAAAGCAGTGGCCATCAATCCGAACAATCCGCGTGCACTGGCGTTGCTGGCACAAATGCAATTTGGTGCGGCTCAATTCTTTGGTTCATCCACTGCCGAAGCGTGTGCTACCACGACCAGCGCGCTGGAAAAATTTGCTTCGTTTCAATCCGAAAATCCTTTAGCGCCACAATGGGGAAAAGAGATGACAGAAGGCCTGAAATCAAAATGTAACTAAGCTTGTGTTTGCTATACTCTTTGATCCATGTATATTCAACCGGTAAACCAATTGTTTTAATTTATGGCACCACTTGTTGTACTCCTGGGTTCGTTCGCGTTGTTCTGGCTGATAAACCGGTATGCGTTGAACCGGAAATTTTCGGTGAGCTTCATAGGCCGTGTGGCCCTCGCGTTGATGTTGCTGCTTACGGGCTCAGCGCATTTTTTCAAAACAGAGGTCATGATTCAATCGATGCCCGATGTTGTTCCCTACAAACAGGAGCTGGTATATTTCACCGGCATCCTGGAGTTACTTGCTGCTGTCGGGCTGCTCATCGATCGCACCGCCCGGCTCACGAGTATATTGCTCATCATTTTCTTTATCTGCATTCTCCCTGCTAACATCGCGGGCTCTTTGAAAAGAGTAGCACTTGGAGGCATGGAAAACGGCCCGGTATATTTATTCTTCCGCATACCGCTGCAGGTATTGTTTATCGGGTGGGCGTATTTTTTTGGCGTCAGGAAATAGCTACTAGTGCTTGCTGCAAGCCGCTGGAAGTACGAGGGTTAGGATGGGAAGCATTCAAGGCAAGGGCTACTGGCTGCTGGAAGAGGGGAGTAAGATTAATGTGATGTTTTTTTACTTCGACATTCATTGATCGGTGTTCCTTGTTCGTTATTAGGGGACACAATTTATCGTTACAAGTTAACCGTTAATAGACTCCTCCTGATAACGATTAACCTGTAACTAATAACAACTAAGCTAACTTTCCGCCAGCGGCCAGTAGCCTAAAGCCAGCAGCTATCCACTTGCGAATGCCCGCTGCTCTTGTTACGTTAGCGGCTCTATTAATGCCATGACCAGCAAACAGAAATATATTCTTCTGGAAATCAGGAGTGCAATGATATTGGCCTTACTCGGTATAGCGATGGCATGGACAGGACTAGGGTGCCATCGGTGTGAATTTAATTCGCCTTTCTTTTGGAAGATGGCATCGCTCAACGCGTTGATGTGGGTGGCATTGTGGAAAGGTAATTCTTATCTGGCAGATGCGATCTCGTGGAAATTACCCTGGATAAAATATCCCATGCAACGATTTACTGTCGGGCTGATGGTAACGATCCTATACTCGCTGGGAATCATGTATTGTATTATCGCGCTGTACTCGTGGTGGCTGAACATAACGATCAACTATAGTACGGGTTATTCCATACTGATTACTATCATTATTTCCTTGTTTATGCATGGAAGAGCATTTTTGATCAACTGGCGCCAGGCAGCAGTAGATGCTGAGCGTTTGCAGAAAGAAAATATAGCTGCGCAATATCAAAGCCTGAAGAGCCAGATCAATCCTCATTTCCTTTTCAATACACTGAATGTGCTGACGAACGTAGTCTATGAAGACCAGGATAAAGCGGCTACGTTTATCAAAAAACTTTCGGAAGTATACCGCTATGTGCTCGATACCCGCGATCGTGAAGTAGTGCCGCTGGAAGAGGAGCTGAAATTTCTTTCCTCCTATATATATCTGCAGAAGATACGGTTTGCCGAAAAACTGCAGTTGAACATTCAACTCGATGACGTGAAAGGCATGGCAGCTCCGTTGGTACTGCAGATGCTGATCGAGAACGCCATCAAACATAATATAGTGTCAGAAGAAAATCCGTTAACGATCCGCATCTATGCCGATGATAAATTTATAGTGGTGGAAAATCCAATACAAAAGCGATTGGTGTCAGGAGAGGAGTCTACCGGTATAGGTCTGGAAAATATCTGCAAGCGATATGAGTTCCTGAGCAGCACGAAAGTTGAAATTATTCAAAATGGAAAATTTATAGTGAAGCTTCCTATTATACCGGTACAGGCATGAATGTATTGATCATTGAAGATGAACCGCAGGCAGCGCAACGCCTGGAGACGTTGGTGAGAGGTTTGGAACCATCGGTAAATATTGTTGGGAAGCTCGATACGGTAAAGCGTGCGGTGGCATGGCTCACGGAAAATCCTGCGCCTGATCTGATCTTTATGGACATTCAGTTAGCCGATGGCATCAGTTTTATGATCTTTGAACAGTGCACAATTAAATCGCCTGTGATCTTTACTACGGCTTATGATGAGTATGCACTGAAGGCATTCAAGGTAAACAGTATCGATTATATACTCAAGCCTGTAGACAAGGATGAGTTGGCAGCTGCTTTCAATAAATTTAAAACATTAATTCGCCGCGAAGCCGACACAACGGTGTTGCTGAGCAACATCGGGCAAACTATCCAGATGCTGGTAAAGAAACACAAAACACGCTTTGTGATTAAAGTAGGGGAGCATCTCAAAACGGTGGAAGTTGAAAATATACTTTACTTCTATAGTCAGGATAAAACCACGTTTTGCTGGACTACAGACAATCGCAGCCTGATTCTCGACTACACGTTGGAACAACTTGAGGAGATGGTAGACCCTGCCCGTTTCTTCCGGGTAAACCGAAAATACCTGGTGGCAGCGCATGCTATTCAGGATATAATCAGCTATACCAACAGCCGGTTGAAGCTGGTGTTAAAGGGTTCGCAGGATAATGATATCATCGTAGCCCGCGAGCGGGTACAGGAGTTTAAAGACTGGCTCGACCGGTAAGCTTACTATTAATTCTGGTTGAGGAGCTTTTTGAGTTCTTCTATATCAGTCTGCTTCAGGGGCTTGGTGATATACTGGATTACGTTCTTGTTTTCGAATACAAGATCCCTGTCTTTCATGTTGTTGGAACTGGTAAGCACTACAATGCGGCATTTGGACGTAATCTTTTCGGGGAGGTCCATGAATGTTTTTAAAAATGAAAAACCATCGGTTTCCGGCATGTTGAGGTCCAGAAAGATAATGTCAGGAGCAGGTTCGCCGTTGATATTTTTAAGCCAGTCGAGGGCTTCGTTCGCGGATTTATAGAGCACAAGTTGGTTTGAGAAGTTGTATACCTCCAGAAACCTCCGCTGGATGAACAGGTCTATGTCACTGTCATCGATCAACATGGTCTTATCAACTAATCTTGCCATAACATTTTTACAATGTGCATTAATAAACTTAGTAAAAAGTAACCGAAGGAGGAAAAAATTACCCACCAACTCTCAAAATTAATTTTCATACAGATGAAAAATGTGTTAAACTTGAGACTCAAAACCTAAGCTTCACATATGAAATTTAATCGATTAGTTTACTACTGTTTATGCGTTGTGCTGGCCGCTGGGTTGGCTTCCTGCGGATCTTCTTCCAGCGATAAAGACAAAAATGCTGCTGATTTTCAAGCAGCTGAAGACAGCCTCAAACAGCAAATAGAAGAAGTAGTTTATAATATACCTTCCCCTTCTGAAATCCCGTACCTGTTACAGGCAACGGGTGCTGAATTCAACGAGAGCCTGGTAAATTCACGTACAAAAATTGATCAGTATGCTTCCCGTACCGACAAGGCTGCGCTGAACCTGGGCGTTTATGCAGCGGATATCGGCTACCTCACATCATACGACAAAACACAAGAAGCTATCGATTACCTCAATTCCTGCAAGACACTGGCGGATAACCTGGGCGTTATCGGCTCATTCGATACAGAGATCCTGCAGAAATTCGAAACCAATATTGGTAACAAAGATTCATTGACGCACCTGCTCGACAGAACCATCAAGAAGACCGAGAACTTCCTGAAAGATGACAGCCGCAACAAGCTCTCATCACTGGTTGTAGCCGGAAGCTTTATCGAAGGTCTTTATATCTCTACAGGCCTTATCAAAACATATCCTAAAAACCTGCTGCCTGACGATCATCGTATAGCTGTATTAACCCCGCTGATGCGTGTTGTATTGGAGCAAAAGAAATCCGTAAGCGAGCTTCTTAAAATGTTGAAGACCGTTGAGCAAACAGAGCCTGTTACTTCTATGGTAGCGGATCTTACTGCACTGGATACAGCATACAATGCGTTGAACATTGAAGAGCAGATCAAGAACAACCGTGGCGACCTCGTATTGTCTGACAAGAACCTGGAAGAGATAACCAAAGTAGTAGAGAAATTACGCAAAGGTATTACGGAATAATTTACCGTATATGGAATAAAGTATAAATAAGGACTGGCAGCAACCAGTCCTTTTTTCTTTTGATCCCCCATCTTTCACTATATTTAGATTCAGTAATTAAGGATTATGAGTGAACCTCTACTCAAAGCCATTCTGCGCTTGTTTGCAATAGTTGCCAAAGAAGACAAAGTTACCCACCAGGAACGCGAGCAGATCAAAATCTTTTTAAAGGATCACCTGAGCCGCTCGGCAGTGGAGTCGTACGTAGCGATGTTTGATGAATATGCAGCTACGTTGCCGACACACGTTACCGAGCTGCAGGAAGAATTGCAGCGGATCGACAAGCTGTGTGCCGAGATCAACCATGAGCTTACGCAAAAGCAGAAAGTAGTAATCCTGTTAGAGCTATTAAGCATTGTGCAGGCCGATGATCAGATCACCTCTCGTGAAGAAGAACTGGTGAATGCTATCGGGGCCAACTTTAAAATATCGCCACAGGAGATAGAAGCGATTCGTGTATTTGTGCTGGGTAAAAAATCGGAACAGCTCGATCACAATCATATACTGGTAATAGATGCAGCGCCCGGAGGAACACTGCAGAAAGCACACCATTTGCAACGGTCGGCGCTGGATGGATTTATAGCCATCGTTTACATTGAGCAGGTTGAAATATACTTCATCAAATACCTGGGTCGCACCGATGTATACCTGAACGGTGTGCCGGTAAAGAGCGGCAAGATCAACGTGCTGGCGGTAGGCAGCATGCTGCGTTGGGAAAAAGATGAGCCGGTATATTATGGCGATCTGTTGAATCGCTTCAAAAAATTTGGCGACTTCCCGCGGTTATCGTTCGAGGGGAAAGGCATCAGTTTTAAATTCAGGAATGGAAGATTAGGCTTGCGTGATGTAGCGCTGGCAGAGGAATCGGGTAACCTGATTGCATTGATGGGCGCCAGTGGTGCCGGTAAATCTACGTTGCTGCATGTGCTGAATGGTTCTGAAAAACCTTCGCAGGGGCAGGTGCTGATCAACGGCATCGATATACATAATAATCCGAAAGCGATTGAAGGTGTGATCGGCTTTGTGCCACAGGATGATCTGCTTATTGAAGATTTAACGGTATACGAAAATCTATACTATGCTGCCAAGCTTTGCTTCAGTAACAAATCGGAAGAAGAAATCAATAAGCTGGTGTTGAAAGTACTGGAAGACCTCGGCCTTGAAGAGACGAAAGATTTGAAAGTAGGATCGCCACTGCATAAAACGATTAGCGGTGGTCAGCGCAAGCGACTGAATATAGGGCTGGAGCTGCTGCGTGAGCCGGCAGTATTATTCTGCGATGAGCCCACCAGTGGTTTATCATCACGTGATTCGGAAAATATCATTGATTTGCTCAAAGAACTTTCGTTGAAAGGTAAGTTGGTTTTTGCGGTAATACATCAACCTTCGTCTGATATCTTCAAGATGTTCGATAAGTTGTTGATCCTGGATTCAGGAGGCTACCAGATATACTATGGCAACCCGGTGGATGCAGTGGTATATTTCAAGCGCAGCATTAACCTGGTGAACAGCGAGGAAGGGGAGTGCCACGAATGCGGTAATGTAAATCCCGAGCAGATTTTCAACATCATAGAAACTAAAGTAATCAACGAATATGGTCATTTTACCAATGAGCGCAAAATTACAGCGGAGCAGTGGAATGCTATCTACAAACAGAATTATAAAGCATTCGCGGTAGAGACTTCGAAGGAAGTGCCGCACTCTACGTTGCGCATACCTACGCGGTTAAAGCAGGCGCACTTGTTTTCGCTTCGCGATATACAGGCGAAAATCCATAACCGCCAGTATATGATCATCAATCTGCTGGAAGCACCGGTGCTGGCATTTATACTGGCATTTATAGTACGCTACTACAATGTAGACGACTCCGCGATTACCGGGTATGTATTCGGCAAGAATCTGAATATACCGGCTTATCTTTTTATGAGTGTGATTGTAGCGCTGTTCATGGGGCTCACCGTGAGCGCCGAAGAAATCATTCGCGACCGGAAGATATTGAAGCGTGAGGCATTTCTGCATCTGAGTCGCAGCAGCTATATCTTTTCGAAGATATCGATACTCTTTATCTTGTCGGCTATACAGACGTTTACATTTGTGCTGGTAGGAAATTATATACTGGAAATAAAGGGAATGCTCTTTCATCATTGGTTCATTCTCTTTACAGCTTCATGCTTTGCGAACTTGCTGGGATTGAATATCTCGTCAGGTTTCAATTCAGCGGTAACGATCTATATATTGATACCCCTGCTGCTCATTCCACAACTTATTCTCAGCGGTGTAGTTGTGAAATTTGACAAGCTGAATCCTGCCATAGGCAACACGGCTACAGTGCCTATGGTAGGCGACTTGATGGCTTCGCGCTGGGCGTTTGAAGCCGCCATGGTATCGCAATTCAGAGACAATAGTTTTGAGCGCGAGTTCTATGCTTACGATAAAGCCATGCACAGTGCAGACTATAAGAAAGTATATTTCGTTCCGGAAGTTGAAAGCCGCTTGCAGTTTACATTGAATAATTATCAATCGACTGATCCGAAGATTCGCGAAAAGGTGATTAGCAACCTGGCGTTGATCAAAAAAGAGATTTCCCGTGAGGCGAAGGAAACCGGAAAGCCACTCGAACATATCGATGATCTTACACTCGCGAAGTTTGATTCCACCGTATATAATGTAGTGTCGAACTACCTGGAGAATCTGAAGCATTACTATGTGAACCGGTATAATGTAGCGGATCAGAAGCGTGAAAAGAAAATACTCAGCATGACCAATACACCAGAACGGGAGGCAGCGTTTAGTCTCTACCGCGAGACGTATCATAATGATGCGATTACTGAATTGGTAAAGAATATATCAGAAACGCATCGCATCATCGAGCAGGATGGCAAGCTGATTCAGAAGATATATCCAATCTATAAAGATCCGGATCCCGATCATGCGATCGACTTTAACGCGCAGTTCTATATGCCACGCAAGCATTTCCTGAACCAGAACATCGATACATTTTACTTCAACACTGCAGTGATCTGGTCGATGTCGCTCACGCTGGCACTGATGCTGTATTTCGATATCCTGCGCAGGGTCATTGATGGTATTGGCAATTTATCCAACCCGCTGGAGCGGAGAAAGTAGAGACGAAAATCTCCCACAGATTGACACAGATTAAAATGCAAATATACTTCTGTATTAAGTCCAG
>NZ_DAIQRQ010000009.1:12360-86315 GCF_036786105.1 Ohtaekwangia sp. | reverse complement strand
TAACGATTAACTGATAACGACTAACCATGTTCTTCATTCTCTCGAAAACGGTCAGCTTCTTTATATTACCCATGACTATTACCGTGGCACTGTTGGTAGTTTCAATCTTTTTGAAGAACCCACGGTGGAAAAAAAGAACATTCTTTGCCGGTATAATGCTGCTGCTGTTCTTCTCCAATGATTTTCTGGCTAACGAAGCCATGCATGCGTGGGAGATACCTACGGTAGCTTATAAAGATATGACGCCCCACAAGATGGGCATTGTGTTAACGGGCTCCACCATATCCGGCCTTGAACCTAATGACAGAGTATATTTTCAGCGCGGTGCTGATCGCGTTACGCATACTGTGCAACTCTATAAACTCGGATTGATTGAAAAGATTTTGATCAGCGGAGGCAGTGGCCGTTTGTTGGGAGAAGACGAGCCTGAAGCAAACAAGTTTCAGAAGGCCATGTTGCTGATGGGCGTTGATTCCGCCGACATCATCATTGAGAATGAAACGCGTAACACAGCGGAATCGGCACAGCAGGTAGTGAAGATGCTGGACTCGCTTCACTATAAATCAGAAGATTGCCTGTTGATTACCTCTGCCTTCCATATGCGCCGTTCATTGGCCTGCTATCGCAAGGTAGGGTTGAACATACAACCTTTCTCAACTGATTTTTATGCGCACCCGCGGGGATTCTATCCTGATGCGCTCATTATTCCTAAAGTGGAAGCTGTTGCCATCTGGCACAAGCTGTTCAAGGAATGGGTGGGGATGATTGCTTACAAGGCAGCAGGGTATATTTAATTAATGATATGTTGCGGGCTTGTGATCTTGTTTCATGTTTCATGGTGTTCCCCGCATTATTCTTTGTGCCCTGATATAGTTTGGTCAACTCGCGCGGCAATTTCAATTGTGTTTCCAGCAAAGCCCCTGTTGCGCCGCTGGCGGCACAACAGGGGCTTTTGCTTCTGATCTTTTTCCCAAAGTCTTCGCCAGCGAAGCCTCCGGGAAAAAGATTCTTAAGGTGCCTGCGAATTTGTAAAAGCGAAAAACTCAACTTCACACTGTATAGTATAATTCTGCAAAACAACAATTGACCAGAAATGTATAATCTCTGTCCACCGCAAAGTGGATTGATCGTCCTGGCCGGAAGTTGACAACGTATGATTAACTGATTTATAAAGCCTGCAGATCACCGCATAAAAAAAGCTGCCCCTTTCGAAGCAGCTTTTCAGGTTTGGGTTAATGAATATCGTTATCGATTAAGGCACAGGCAGTGCATTGCCGGAGTAATCGTTCGGATTGCATTGTGGTATGCTGGCACCAAATTTAGCATTGATCACATCGATAAACTGGTTGGCCAGGTAACCATTGCCGCGTGCATTCGGATGGATACCATCCAAAGAGAAGCCCCCGAAGGGAGGCGAAATAGATGCCGATATAGATGCACCGCGGATCTCTGCACCATTTTCTTTCAGCGACAACAGGATAGAATGTATATCTACCAGTGCCAGGCGACTGCTGTTGGTTGAGACCGCCGCAGCAATCACTTCATTGAAAGCATCAATGCGTGCCTGTACTTCTGCTTTTTCAGAAGGCAGTAATATATACTTGTCGGCCAGCGGCACAGTAACACCGTTGATGAGCGAAGGATTGTTTGATACCAGTGTACCAATAACATTGGCCGCTACCAGTGGCACAAGGTCACTGGAAGTAGTCTGGCGTACTTGTTCGTAGGGAACGAGTGCAGCACGCTGTGCGTCTGATATAGCACCCGCTGCATGCAGCATATCAAACTCATCACCATAATCATTCAGCGTTTCGTCTACAATAACAATCTTGTTGGATGTGCCGGCAGAGAATGTAATTTTCCGGGAGTCAGTATCCGTTACACCGAGGTTTGCTTTCAAAGCATCGAGCACGGCATTGTATCCTGCAAAGCCCGCATTTACGGCAGCAGCAGACGTAGCATCGAGTGGTATAGGATTGTAGGCTACGGTTGAAAAATACGGAAGGCTTGTAACGTCTGGTATATTGGCCACAACGCCTTTTGCATTAGCATTTGCGGCAAGCATGGTAGACAATGCATTGTTATAGGCACCGGCAAATACGTTGGCATCGGTCATAGGCTTTGTAGCGTCATTCTGATCGGCACCATTGGTAGCATAGCCGAGTACATCGTCATTTCCCAGCCAGAATATAAAGAAGCTTCCGCTTCCCAATGCGGCAACTGCATCGCCCAGCAAAGTAGATGTACCCGGGGTAGATGCAAACCGTGCATAGTAAGGATTATAATATGGATTGGAAGAAGCAGGACCACCCAACTGGGGAATCTGCGCAGTCTGAATGGTTACTCCATACGCGCTGAAGTTGTTGAGCTTCGATTTATCACCAGTATAGGGAGTGATGGCCTGGCCAGGCACAATGGGCGCTGGCTTGGGGCTTGTGGTGCCTTTCAGATATAGTCTTCCAAGAATGGTAGTGCCATCGGGCGCTAATCCATAATAACCAGCTTCCGCATTAATGTCGGGTTGATTAAAAGTTCCTCCGCCAACAGACTGCATTTGTTGGGCAATGATCGCGGGGAAAGAATGGTTTTGTCCATCGTTATAGAGAGCACCATTCATGAAACCAGCGGAGAGCGAGCTGCCGATCACTACCGTTTTGGTAAAGTCGGCTTCGCCGGCAGTAGCTGCTTTCTCTTCGGGGAAATCGTACGTGCAGGCTCCCGCCATTACTAAGGCCAGAGAAGCTGCGGTATATCGTGTAAAATTTTTCATACGGTATTTCTCGTTTAGCATTAGTTCATCAGTTGATCGAAGGTGATGGAGATATAGTATATCGCACCCAGCGTAGGGCCACCGTAGTTCAATACATAGCGTTTATTGAACAAGTCTGATCCACCAATCTTGAAGGTTGACTTCATCGGCTTTACGCGGTAGCTCACTTGTGCATCAAACACGCCTACTGCCGGAACTTTACCTATAGCAAAGGTTGATTCCCATGTGAAGGCTGTCTGCCAGCGATAGGCCACGTTAAACCCGATGCGGTCTGTAAGCTTACGGTTACCGAACGTAATGTTATACTTGTGCTCCGGTGTATTGAACTCTGCCAGGTAGCCATCGCCTAATTGTTTGTTCAGGCGGTTCCAGTTATAGTTTGCACCAATGCGATAACCTTTTACCAAGCTATAGTCAAGACCTAAGGCAACACCTTGTGCTGTTACGGTTTTATTGAGGTTGGTATATACGGAATATGTATTCTGGCGGCCATTCTCATCTTTCCCGGGATTCAGCATCGTAGAAGCGTTACGAATGTTCTGCTCAGTAGGAGTGGTGGCGGTCAAATCCAACGGGCCGGCTGATTGACGCATGATCAACTGTGTGATGAAGTCGTTGTAGGAGTTGAAGTAGTAGGCTACATCTACCAACAGTTTATCACCCACCAAACCTTTATATCCAACTTCTATAGATTTAATCTTTTCAGGTTTTACAGGCGCAGCGCCAGTAACGGGTACAAGTTTGCTTAATGCTTCGGGGTCGCCAATGGCAAGGCCTGCATTGCTTCCGCTATAAGAACCTTGACCTGCTTTCTGTGCGACTACCGCTGCATACTGCTGTGCGGAGGTTACTGTATAGGCATTTTGAAATACATTGTATGCTTTTGCATATTGTGGCAGACCGCCCAGCAAACGTGCTGAAAGTACATCGAGGTCTATATGCTGACCTTGTGTGGTCGGGTTGCGGAAACCGCTTTGGAATGCAACGCGGAAATTCTGATTCGGTGTAGGCGAGATCACTGCCGACAGGCGCGGGTTAATCAACCCGTTGAAGTTTTCGTTCTTGTCATAGCGCAGTGAACCGGTAAGTTTTACTTTATCAGACAATACTTTTTTGGAAGCTTGTACATAAGCACCTACTTCCTGAATGGTAATGTTGTTGCCCGCTGTATCGGCAAAGATGGTTCCGTTGGAGTTGAGATCGTACAGGCGATAGCTTGCACCTACCATCACGTCCATAAACTTGATCTGGTTCTTGAAGTTATACTGGCCTTCGAAGTGATAGAGCGCAGTCTTGTCATCGAATAAAGCTCCGTTTGGAATTACATCTTTTCGCGCATTTGCCTGGGCATTGTTAAATTCTGCAGACCCGGGTAAAAATCTTCCGGCATCTGCCGCTGCGCGGGCTGCTGCATGGGCTTGTTCCTGTTGTGCTATGGTAGGCGCAGCGGGTGATCCTCCCTGTAAAGCAGCGAGTGTGCCGAGGTAAGTTCCTGCATAGGTACCGAACCAGGTGTTGTCGTCTTT
The DNA here is from genome assembly GCF_036786105.1 of Ohtaekwangia sp. Taxonomy (NCBI): domain Bacteria; kingdom Pseudomonadati; phylum Bacteroidota; class Cytophagia; order Cytophagales; family Fulvivirgaceae; genus Ohtaekwangia; species Ohtaekwangia sp. The sequence goes on along the minus strand of NZ_DAIQRQ010000009.1, from coordinate 82,019 downwards.
CCAGGCGCGGTTTACCAATACACCGGTAAGGTCTGCTATATAAGAATCTCCTGAATTTTCTAAAGTAGCATAGGCACGCAGAAAGAAGTTGTCACCCCGTAATTCAACTTTGTGCTGTTGAATGTTGAAGTTCCTCAGCGAGTAGCGTTGTGCACCGGTATATACTGAAGTTCCTGCACCGTAATTCAAATTATAGAGTAACTCCAGTTTGTCGGTAAGGCGGTAGTGAAGACCTATATTTGCCTTCAGGTTTTTGGCGCCATAGTCAACCAGGTATTGCTCTTTATAGGGTGTTCTTGAAACTGTTCCGCCGGTAGCGAGGTAAGGAAGATAGTTGGATAACCCTGCCTGCTGCATCTTGGATTGGAAACCAGGATCAAGACCAACAAGCCCCAGGTTGGTGGCTACTTCATCGCCGAAGGCGTGTACCTCATCGGAACCAGGATTGCTGGAGAGACCACTAGGCTTCAACGAAGCGTTTTTATCCTGCAGATTGGTGCCATACCAGTCGGTTGCTTTACTATAAGAGAATGCTATTTTGAAAGCAAATTTATTGTTGAATGCCTTTGCATAGCGGATGGCATACTCTTGCATCGGCTTGGGTTTGCCGGGGCCGATCTTTGTGCCATCGGAGTTGAGATCAGAATCACCAAAGTGGTTCATACCAAACTTGGCAAATGCACTGAGTCCCTGGTAATCGAATGGACTTTTACTGTTTACTAGAAGTATACCGTTAAATGCGTTTGGTCCGTAGAGCGCAGAAGCGGCCCCCGGTATAAATTCGACACTTTCCACATCGAGCTCCGAAGGACCGTTCAGGTTTCCGATTGGGAAGTTCAATGCAGGAGCTTGTGTATCCATTCCATCCGTTAACTGCACAAAGCGTGTGTTGCCCGTGGAGTTAAAACCGCGGGCGTTTACAATCTGAAAATTTATACTGCTCGTAGTTACGTCAACACCTTTCAGGTTGGCAAGTCCCTTATAGTAATTATCGGATGGCGTGTTCTGTACCTGGAGTATATCCATCTTTTCAATGGATACGGGCGATTGCATGATGCTTTCTTCCATACGCGAAGCCGAGATAACCACTTCCTGGCCGAGCACAGTCTGCTCTTCGAGTTTTACATCCAGACCTGTAGTATTCGCATCATTTACTTCGACTTCAAATGTCTTGTAACCAACGAACGAAAATGCCAGGGTAAGAGGAGGTGAGTCGTTCGATTTCAGGGAGTAATTTCCATCGGAGTCAGATATAGTTCCAATAACTCGCCCTTTCACGATAATGTTTACACCGGCAAGTCCTTCTCCGCTACTGGCATCTGTTACCTTACCAGAGATGGTCGTTTGAGCCAGCACCACCGCGGAAGACAACAGCACCATCAGCCCTGCCGCTAACGAAGCCTTGTAAAATTTTTTCATAACTACGAATAAGTTTGGTTTTGGGGATTAATGAGTTCCTTTTCAGAAAGCGCGAAATGGTATGCATACCGAGCTTTCTTATCGAAAAGTACAAAAAATCCTCAAAAAACAAACGTTTGTAGAAGGCTAGTTGCTGCCATAATGAAAAATATACCCCGAGAAGGTATGGACTCAAAAGAATGAGCAGGGTGTAAAAGAAGTATCAGAGACGCGCTGTAGTATATTTACAGCGGTATATTTACCAGTCTCCGATACTTTTAACAGGTGCAGACCTGTTTGAGGATTAATCTTTGGAGTTTTGCAGATGCTTTACCAGCCGGTCGCATAACGCATTGATCTCGTTGGCAATGTATTCATCGCCCGTAGCCGTTAGTGCGCTTTGCGCCAGACCACCGATACAGTCAATATAGAAACGCTTCATCTCATCCACAGGCATATCCTTGGTCCACAGGTCTATACGCAGCGTATTCTTATGTTTATGGTCCCACAGTGCCACACTCATGGATTTTGTTTCAGAAAGCCCCGGATCGGGCTTATCCGTAGCATCCCACAGTATCTTATCCGGTACGTTATTCTGATCCAGTTCGACAGAGAAGTTGATAGTTGACTTTTTCATGGGTTAAAATTACAAAGTTTAGCACGTGTTTACGTGTGCACGTTGCCATGTTTTCTCTGAACGTTGGTACATACACACCTAAACACGTGCGCACGTTAATAACTCGTTTCATCCAGCTTCACCTTCCCCTTGAAAGTCCAGAAAACAAAGGTGGTGTAGGCTGCTACGAGGGGTACGCCGATGGCCGCTACGGTGAGCATGATACCGAGTGTTTTCTGCGAAGAAGCGGAATTATAAATGGTGAGGCTGTTTTGCGGATCGGGAGTATAGAGGATAGTCGGGTAAAGCTCAAGCGATACAATAATAAGTGCTACACTGATTACCACCGCTGACGAAAGAAAGGCAAAAAAATATTTTCGTTTGGTGATCTGGCGTGTAATGTTGGCAATGGCCAGCACCATGATGACGGGAAGTATAAACATGCTCGGATTTTCATGTATCTGGTCTACGAGGTGCGGTATATAGAGCAAGGTATAGAATGATGTAATCACGAAACTGATTACAAAAAATATAGTGGTTCTGCGCACAATGATGGTAAGTTTGGCGTACAACCGGTCTTCCGTTTTCATAACGAGGTATATGGCACCGTGCATCATAAAAAGTGAGAGAGAGGTAATGCCTACCATAATGGCATACGGATTAATAAATCCCGGGAAGTCGCCACGGTAAATATGGTCTTTATCGAGCGGTATACCGAGCGCGACATTGCCCAGTATAAAACCCAGCAAGAATGCGAGGAGCCCGCTGGAAATGCAGTAACAGATGTCCCACATCTTGCGCCACCAGAGCATCGGTTCTTTACTTCTGAATTCGATCGAGACCGCGCGAAAAATCAGCGCTACCAGAAAGATCATAAACGGTATATAGAACGCCGAGAGTAGCGATGCATATACTTCGGGGAAGCCGGCGAACAGCGCGCCACCGCCAATGACGAGCCACACTTCGTTGCCATCCCAAACGGGACCAATGGCATTGAGGGCTGTGCGTCTGCTGGCTTCTTTGTTGAAGAACAAATGCAATGCACCAGCTCCCAGATCAAAACCATCGAGGATGGCATAGCCTGTAAACACGGCTCCAATCACAAGAAACCACCAGGTAGGATAATCGATGCCGGCAAATGTTCCCATATCTATACTTGGTTAGCGCTCGTTAATGTTCTGTTGTTTGTTTCGGCTTGCATCCGTAGTAATGGATTCCACCATTTCCATGTGTCGCGGGCTGTGTTCATCATCGTGATGATCGTATGGCCCATGTGTTATTTTCTTGTTGAGCAGGTATATAAATAAGGCGAAGAGCAGCAGGTATACAAAGGTGAATAAGATTAACGAGAATACTACCTGGTTGGCAGTTACGGCTTCCGACAGTGCATCGGAAGTACGGAGAAGTTTATATACTACCCACGGCTGTCTTCCTACTTCTGCGGTATACCAGCCCACCTGGTTGCCGATCTGTGGCAGCAACACGGCCCACACGAATATCCACAACAGCCAGCGTTTTTCGAAAAGCCGGCCGCGCCACCACAAGAATGCCGTATATATACTGAGTGCGATCAAAGCCATGCCAATGGAAATCATGAGGTGATAAGTTTGAAAGACAAAATTTACCGCGCCTGGTCTTTCATCTTCCGGTATACTATTGAGCCCTGGTATTGGGGCATTTATATCGCCATGTACCAGCAGCGATAATCCACCGGGTATAGCAACACCGGTTGTTGTTTGTGTTTTTTTATTTACCCAGCCGAAGAGATACATATCGGCAGCCTTCAGACTATCGAAGTGGCCTTCCATAGCTGCAAGCTTGGCAGGTTGATAATGCGCCACCACATCGGCAGATTTATGGCCGGTAAATAATTGCAGCAACGAAGCCACGATCGCCACCGACAGTCCAATTTTGAATGAAGCTTTTGACAGCTCAATATATTTGCCTTTCAGCAGATACCATGCGCTTACGCTCGTAACGAGAAACGCACCTGCGAGAAACGATCCACACCATACATGTGATATACGTTCAATCGTAGATGGATTGAATACCATTGCCCAGAAATCGGTTATCTCGGCACGTGCTTTCATGCCTTGGCCTACTATATGATAACCGGCCGGTGTCTGTTGCCACGAATTGGCTACCACAATCCATATAGCCGAGAACATGGAACCAAGTGTTACCATGATAGTAGAGAAGAAATGCACTCCCGGTCGCACACGATTCCATCCGAAGATAAGTATACCAAGAAAACCTGATTCCAGTGCGAAAGCAAATATACCTTCCGCTGCGAGCGCACTGCCGAATACATCACCAACGTAACGTGAATACACGGCCCAGTTGGTGCCAAACTCAAATTCCATTACAATACCGGTGGCTACACCGATGCCGAAGATGAGTGCAAAAATCTTTACCCAGAAGCGCGTCATCTGCTGGTATATTTCCAAACCTGTGCGCAGGTACATGCCTTCCATAAACACCATCACTAACCCAAGGCCAATGCTCAGGGGAGGATAGATGTAATGGAAAGCAATCGTAAAAGCGAATTGTATGCGTGAGAGAATTTCTACGTCCATCGGGTTTTAAAACTACAGCACAGGCGTGAAGGCTCCAAGTGAAAGATGCAGATAAACAGGAAGAAATTTTGTGGAGAATTGGACACGATTGAAATTTCGGAGTGCGAGGTTTGAAAGTTCAAAATTCAGAGTTTAAAGTTCAAGGTTCAATGTACAATGTAAGACTGAAGCCTTGAACATTGAACTTTTGGACTTTAAACTTTTTCCTGCTGTAAGCGTATAAAGAAGTCCAAGGAAGACGGATTCTTCAGTGCGCCAGCATTAATAACTTCTTTTGGATCTTTTCCCATCAATATCTTTTTTACAGGTGTTTCTGTTTTTTTACCGCTGATAGTATAAGGTATATCGGGTGCGGCAATGATCTCATCGGGTACATGCCGCGGACTATAATCATTGCGGATCGTAGTATTGATCTTTTTCTTGATATCGGCCGACAGCGCTATATTTTCCTGCATCACTACAAACAAAGGCATCCAGAATTCACCTCCTTCTTTTTCAATGCAGATAATGAGACTGTCTTTAACCTCCGCTACTTTATCCACCGCACGGTATATTTCACTCGTGCCAATGCGCACGCCTCCACGGTTGAGTGTTGCGTCCGAACGGCCGTATATAATTACTCCTTCGTGCGATGTAATTTCAATCCAGTCGCCATGGCGCCATATACCAGGATACATTTCGAAGTAACTTTCGGTATAACGTTTATACTCGGGGTCATTCCAGAAATAAACAGGCATAGAGGGCATGGGTCGGGTAATAACCATTTCGCCTACTTGCCCTGTTAGTACGTTGCCTGTTTCATCGAATGCATACAGAGAACATCCTAACGCACGACATTGAATCTCACCGGCATATACGGGAAGTGTCGGCATACCGCCTACAAAGGCGCTGCAGACATCTGTGCCACCACTCATCGATGCAAGCCACAGGCTGTGTTTTACTTCTTTATATACCCAGTCGAAACCTTCCGGTGGCAATGTGCTTCCGGTTGAACTGATGGAACGTAGTGCACGCAAATCAAAATTCTGTGCAGGATGTGTTGAGGCTTTTATATTGGCCAATATAAATCCTGCACTGGTACCGAAATGATGTATGCCTGCATCTTGTGCAAATTTCCAGAGCTCATTCATATCCGGATAGGCTGGGCTGCCATCATATAGTACCATAGTGCCGCCTGCCAGCAAACCACTGTGTATGTAGTTCCACATCATCCAGCCAGTGGTAGTATACCAAAAGCATCGTTCGCCTGGTTTAAAATCGTTGTGGAAAGTTCCGTACTTCAATTGCTCCAATAATATACCGCCCTGTGAATGTGTAATGGCTTTGGGTAGACCGGTAGTGCCGGAAGAGTATAATATCCAGATAGGATGATTGAACGGCACACGTACAAACTCAGGAGTATATATAGTTTCTCCGATTACATCTTTCCAGTGCACTACGGGCTTGGAAGAAGGGAGTGGGGTATCATGGGCGGATAATAGAATGACGCGCTCTATACCAGGCAGCGACTTTATCAACTCCTGAACAACTTCCCGTTTATCGAATATCTTTCCACCGTATTGATAGGAGTCAACAGCGATCAGTATTTTGGGTTCGATCTGTGCAAAACGATCGATCACCGAGCGGGTACCAAAATCAGGTGAACAACTTGACCATACCGCACCCAGTGCGTTAACAGCCAGAAAAGCAGTTGTCGCTTCCGGATTGCCGGGTAAATATGCCGCCACACGATCACCGGCCTGCAGGTTGTAAATCTTTAAAAAATGTTGAAGCGATCCAACCTGTTGGATTAAGGAACGCCAACTGATCTCCTGTATTGGTTCTGATTCTGATTTAAAGATGATTGCCGGATGGTGATCATTGGCTTTACGAAAGACGTGTTCCGCATAATTTAACCGCGTGCCCTCAAACCAGCGGGCATGAGGCATCGATCCTTGCAGCACGTGTTTATAGTTCCCTTCATGTATCACGTCAAAGTATTCCCATATACTTTTCCAAAACGCTTCCGTGTTATCGACAGACCATTGCCACAGTGCATGGTAACTCTCAAACAACAGTTGCTTGTTTTCATGCAACCATTGTTGATAATGCGTAATGTTCGCTTGTTGTATAGTTTCGGAAGAAGGGCTCCAGAGTTGCATGTGGGCAGTTGTCCGTTAATGGTTACACGTTAATAATTTAATAGGGGAGAGCGATTAACCGTGGGAAAATTTAGCCGGATTATATGATTTTCCAAAACAGTCAGGATAATCACCCAACTGAAAGAAAGATGTTTTTTTTTATGGCCAGCCACATGGCATAAGAAAAAAATAGAAGAGGCTGCCTGGAAAGACAGCCTCTTCTTATTTAATGACACATTCGAAGCTTACTGGTTAAATCCTCTGTCAACGCATTGAGGATAATTCTTAGTGAATTTAGATTTTAACATTCAATGCCATACTGAACGTAGTTCCCAGTTGACTAAAATGATATCCATCGTATGTCATTCGCGAGTATCGTTGATTAAAGGTAACGAGGTTTGATTGAACCTTTACAGCGTCCGGGTTATTTAAAATTGCATCACCTTCTGCATTCAGAGCAACAAACTTCCATTCAGGCAGAACATTGAAAATGTTGTTAACATTAAAGGTTGCTGAAATGGTGTTATTGAACTGATAGCCTATGCCTAAATCAGTAACTACTTTCGTTAAAAACTCTACTTGCAGGTTTTCATTCATCCCAGCATTTCTGAATTTGGTTGGTCCGAATACTGTATTGGTCAAAATGAAATTAAATTTACCAAGTGTATAATCTGCACCAAGTATTGCTTTGTATTTCGGACGCGATGTAAACATCAATGCTTCCTGTGTAGCATTCAACACAGTCTGCCCTGCTTCTGCAATTATAGCTGGATTTTTTACACTTCCTTCTCTCTTGTTTTTTAAAGTATAATTACCAGCAAGATTGAATCTCAGGGTGCCGCTTCCCAGAGCAATGTTTTTATAGCTCGCAACGAGGTCAATGCCGGATGTTCGTGTGTTCAGGGCATTGGCGAAGAAACTAAGTCCTACGATATTATTGCTGGCCAGCACCTTGTCCAAATTGGCATCCGGATTACCACTGGGGCCAATATCATTACCAAGGACAATTCTGTTATTCACCTTTATGTTGTAATAATCAATCGTTAGATTAAAATTCTCACTGGGTTTAGCGCCTATACCCAGCGTAAAGTTAGCAGACCGCTCTGCATCGAGTTTGGGAACACCAATGAGTTTTGCCTGTGGCGAAACGTTGTTAACAAGGCCGGAAACCTGAATACCTTGACCTGGAACAAAACCATATTGTGTTTTTTGCACATTTATCTGGTGTAAGGATGGCGCTCTGAAACCGGTGGAGATAGAACCCCGAAGTGTAATTTTGTCATCCAAAAGTTTATAGCGCGAGCTAAACTTGTATACAAACGCGTCTCCGAAGTCGCTATAATTCTCATAACGTCCTGTTGCATTGATCAGGAAATCTTTTGTGAGGTCAACGCCAACATCAAGGTAGCCACCAAAGTTGTATCGATTTGACTTGAAAGAATTTTCGGCACTATTACCCGCGAATGAGTCCGCGCCACCAGCCTCGTAGGATGCAAGATCACCCTTGATGATTTCAAAATTTTCTGATCGGAACTCAGACCCGAAAGCTATATTTACTTTCTCGGAAATCGATCTTGATACATCTATATTTCCCACATTGTGAGAAAAACTGTAGCCACCTGCCCGGAAAATGATTGGGCTTCGTTCTCTATATAGTAAATTTCCTTCGGAGTCAGTAAGCCCTGCTGTATTTCTGTTAAGCGAATTGGAGACTGTATATAATTGTCTGTTTCCGCCCGTAGTGAAACTCACATCTGTATTCCATCCATTCTTGTTCGTTTTAAAACCTATAGTGCCATTATAATCATTCAAGTCGCCATCAAATGTAGGTCTGTAGCCTAGATACGGTTCACCTGCGGGAGTTAACAAACCATAATCTGTAGGTCGCCAGTATGGAGTGCGATAATTGGCAAAGCTGTTTACTTTCTTATAAACATAGGCGGCATTATAATAGAGCTCGGTATGTTCGTTAATATCAATTCCCCCGTTAACCAGGAATTTGGATGCTGTAGTTTCAGGCGATCCATTAATGTTACCCGCATCAGGTTTAATTGCAAGGAAAGCTTTAACATCGTTGATATCAGCTCCGAAATCAGACGCCTCACCCTGAGCATCAACTGTACCGGGGCGATTTGCGAGACCAACTTTCGACAGATCGATTGTATAATTGATATATCCTTTATCAGAGACGTTAACACCATTGTTCAAACTTATCCCTACCATTTTACCATCTCCTTTGGATGTTATTCCGGTTCGCATGGTAACAGAACCTCCATCTGTATTATCTTTCAGAATAATATTCATTACACCGGCAATTGCATCTGACCCATATTGCGCAGAAGCACCATCCCGCAGAACCTCAACACGCTTAATGGCATCCATAGGTATAGCGGAGATATCAGCACCACTTTCTCCGCGCCCGGGAGAAGTTTGGGTATAAACCAATGCACTTGAATTTTTCCGTTTTCCGTTGATAAGTATCAGCGTCCGGCTTGGCCCCATATTTCTGATCTCATAAGGATCTAGCAGAGAAGTAGCATCGTTTACAGGAGTTTGCACTGTATTGAAGGAGGGCACTCTGTATTGCAATGCCTTGTCGAACGTGAGTTGCCCGGTACTTTGAAGGTCTTTGATTGCAACATTATCAATTGGAAGAGGTGTGTCGGTCAATGTACGTTGGGAAGCACGGCTTCCCACAGAAATAACTACTTCATCCAGCTGGTTGGCCGCTTCTTTCATTACAATTGTCATGTCACCAGACTCGGGTATAGCTGCTTCAACAGTGGCAAAGCCAATGAATGAAAAGGATAAGTGCTTCGTATTTTTACGGACCTGTACGGTAAATTTACCATCAGAGTCAGTATACGTTCCTGTTTGGTTATTAGCGAAAGCAACGGCAACTCCGGGCAACGCAACTCCGGAAGTATCTTTCACCGTGCCGGATACAAACCGCGAATTTTGTGCTATACTTTGTTTGCATAATAAAATTAACAGGATAGAAAAATACGTTGCTTTTACTATAAAACGCGATCGGTATAATAGCGTTCGTTTTTGTGTGCTAACAGCAATAGATACGGATTCTGTAAATATTGTAGAAAGAGTCATAAGGTTGAAATAAATAAGTAATTATTTTGGAAAGCAGCTCCGGTAAAATTGGTATAGCCGCTTTTTGATATACATATTCCCATCACCTTGAACAGGAATCAATGGTCACCAGCTTTAATGTGTTTTTTTCATCTATAGGTATATTTAGGTTAGACAAAATCTCCTCCGCCATTGGCAACTATTTTATAAACTTATACAAGAGATGTTTGCGGGGCAATCCCGGATTATACCTACACGGAGCTGCGGAAAATACATAGACAGAGACTTTTGGTCCCCTTGCTAAAGACGAATTGTCACTTTTTCAAAGTAAAAAATGGAGAAAGGCTGCTGCCTGCTGCAAAAAGTTTGATCGAATGTGAGTCTTACTTCTGAACGGAAATATGTGAATTTGATTTATGGATACTTATTCAATCGATTCCAATCAATGGCATCACTGAATGTTCTGTCTACCGGATAACGTTAACCAGTATACGCAATGCATCAACCTTATCAAGGCCAAGCTGTGCCTTCAAGCCTTCAAGATCGCTGAATTTGCTATCACCACGAATCAGTTTATGGAAGTATAGGGTGAGCGATTCTCCATAAATATCTTTTGCGAAATCAAATATATTCACTTCAATATTGCGCTTGGTGCCATTTACGGTAGGGCGATTACCAATATATAGCATCCCTTTGTATGTGGTATGTTCGTGCTGAACAGTAACGGCATATATACCGTCAGCAGGAATAAGTTTATACTTTGTGTCCACTTCAATGTTGGCAGTGGGATAGCCGAGCAGGCGGCCCAGTTTATCACCCATTACTACACGGCCTGTAAGACTATAGGGGCGACCCAGAAAATGATTGGCCGTATCGATATCGCCTTCGTCCAGCGCTTTTCTGATTTTGGAAGACGACACGCCAACGTGATCAACATCCTGACGTGGTATTTCTTCTACTTCAAACCCATAGCGCGGAGCATTGATCTTGAGTTGCTCAAAGCTTCCTTCACGGTTGTGGCCAAAGCGGTGATCGTAACCAATTACAAGTTTCTTCGTGCCAATCGTATCGACCAGTATCTTCTGAATGAATTCTTCAGAAGTATATTGAGAAAATTCTTTTGTGAAAGGTATGCGAACAAGGTGCTGTATTCCCTGCTCTTTGAGAAGCTCGGCCTTCTCTTCGAATGTATTGAGTAATTTTAATGAATCGTCTTCCGGGTGGAGTACCAGCCGCGGGTGAGGCCAGAACGTGATCACTACAGTCTCACCATGATTCTTTGAAGCGATCTCCAGCAACCGGGCCAGAATTTTTTGATGGCCTATGTGCACACCGTCAAATGTACCGCTGGTTACAACAGCATATTTTAATCGTGAAAAGTCATCGATGCCGTGATATATCTTCATAATGATACTTCTTCGATGGTAGTAGCATCTTTTAACAGGAACGATCCAATCCTGGTTCTGCAAAGTTCTGAAAGATAGGCGCCAACACCAAGTGCATTTCCGAAGTCGCGTGCTATACTTCGTATATACGTTCCTTTTGAGCACACAATACGAAACGACACTTGTGGCAGGGCAATACCTGTAATCTCAAATTCACGAATCTCAATTACCCGTGGCTTCAATTCAATCTCCTTTCCTTTGCGTGCAAATTCATACGCCCGTTTACCACCCACGCGAATGGCCGAGTGCATGGGCGGCAACTGACTGACGTTACCAATGAAGGAAAGGGTTGCCTCGTGTATTGCTTTTGTTGTAATATGAGAGATATCGGTTGGAGGGGTCACTTCGGTCTCCAGGTCGTGAGATGGCGTAGTGCTTCCGATCGTAAAGGTGCCGGTATATTCCTTCTCCTGGCCCATGAACCCTTCAATGCGTTTCGTCATTTTACCGGTGCAGATAATCAGTAATCCAGTGGCCAGGGGATCGAGCGTGCCGGCATGGCCGATCTTCTTCATCTTGAGCTTGTAGCGAAGTTTATTCACCACATCAAAGGATGTCCACTCCAGTGGTTTGTTGATCAGGAGGATACGGCCCTCGCCCGGTGTTTTGTTTTCCATTTATACGATGGAGAGTCCTACGCCCAGATAGTAGAGTACAAGAATAACGATGCCCAGCACAATACGATAGTAGCCAAATATCTTGAAGCCATACTTTGTAAGGAAGGATATGAACGACTTGATGGCAATCATGGCAACTATGAAGGCAGCCATATTACCGATGGCGAATAAAGTAATCTCGTTTGAACCGAAGGTACCACCATCGTGAAAGTATTTATACATCTTCAATGCTGTAGCAGCAAACATGGTAGGCACGGCCAGGAAGAATGAGAATTCTGCTGCCGTGCGCTTGTTTAATTTTTGTGTGAGTCCACCAATAATTGTTGCTGCAGAACGAGATACTCCCGGGATCATGGCAACCACCTGGAAGGCTCCGATCTTCAGCGCAGTAGGATAATCAACCTGCTTTTCGCTGGCTTCACTGGCATGGAATATCTTGTCTACGAAAAGGAAGAATATACCACCCAGCAATAACGTATAGCCGACTACATCCACGCGTTCGAGCAAGGCATCGATCATATCATTGAATAGCAAACCGGCAACAGCAGCCGGTATAAATGCTACAATCAGCTTAAAGTAAAAATCCAGTGACTGGAAGAAGCGCTTCCAATACAATACGATCACCGATAAGATTGCGCCCAGTTGAATAGCCACGGTAAACATCTTCGTGAACGGATCGCTGGCGATACCCATCAGCGAAGAACCGATAATCATGTGTCCGGTAGAGGATATAGGTAAAAATTCGGTAATGCCTTCTATAATGGCAAGGATGATAGCTTGAAGAATGCTCATGTGCGTAGTTCCAAATTTCGTAAAAGAAGCTACGGTGCATGTGTTACCGGTAGCTCTTCCGTTTATGTACTGTTCTTACTTGGTAGGTTTGTGAAGGATGGCAACGATCTCCATCACAAATCCTGCAACAACAACGATTGGCCCCAACACTAGTCCGAGAAAACCAAAACCATGTTGCGCTTTGTCAAGCGACATGATGATGAATCCGATGATGAGTGTAACAACGCCAATGATCATCCACTGATAGTTCTTTTTACCGAAAGGAAGTTTGCTTTCCATGTAGTTATAGTTATACTGTAATTAATACAATTGATCCAATGACATGCGCAGGTAGCGGTTGATCGAGAAGAAGGTGCCAAGCACGGCCACCACCATACCAATCACCACCAATATACCGAGCAACATCATGAAGTGTTCCTGATTGTGCAGGAGCGAGAGGTCTTCAATCTTACGCTGTGCATAGTCTGACAGCAGCCAGAGCAAGATCGATGTGAGCAGGCCGGCCAGTAAGCCATACGTTGCAGCGCGTACCAGGAATGGCCGCTGAATAAACCAACGCTTGGCGCCAACCAGTTGCATGCTGCGAATGAGGAAACGCTGCGAGAACAACGCTAAACGAAGCGTGTTATTGATTAATAGCACCACCGTAATGAGCAATAGCATAATGAGTCCTGCCAGTATAAATCCGATCTTGGTAACATTGCTGTTTACCGATTCAATTAATCCTTCCACATAGTATACCTGGAACACGCCATTCATCTTGGAAAGGTCGGCCTTGATCTTTTCCATTTGTGTTTTCGAATGAAAACCGGGATCGATGTTTACCAGGTATGCATCCTTCAATGGGTTTTCGCCTATAAACTGGGTGAAGTCTTCGCCTGTTTCGGCAATAAATTTTTTGGCGGCTTCTTCTTTGGAAAAGAATGCCACACCCTTGCCATCTTCACGGTTCACAAAGTCCATAGAGAGAAGTTTATTCTCAATTTGCAGGCGCTGTGTCTCCGTAAGATTTGACTTCAGGTATACCTGCATTTTGATATTCTGGCGCACCTGGTGTTCCAGTTCCTGCGAATAAATGATCAGTACGCCAAACAACCCGATTACAAACAGGGCCAGTGTTATACTCACCACGACACCGATACCGGGGTAGCCTCCTAACTTCTTTTTGCGGGTTCTCTTCTCCATGTTAATCGCCAAAGTTAGGAGAAATTACCAAATAGCCGCGTGGTATTCTGCCAGTGAAAATCTCATAAAACAAAAGACCCTGCGGTGAGGCAGGGTCGTGGAAGATTTTTGCGATCGCTTAATTTCCGCGATGCTCTTTCAGTTTTCTGATCAGAGCCGGATCGGTGATGGCGGTGAGTGGCTTCACTTTATCGGAAGCTTCATTCAGCAGGTAGTACTTGTTCTCATGGAAAAGGAATACGGTGTGCTTGTTGTCGCTGAAGAACTCCATGATCTCAATGAGTTTCTTATCGAACGGACCGTACAGGTATAACTCTCCATTTTTGAATTGATAGTGGAAGTTATATTTCTTGTTGTTGGCGTCTGTCTTCACCGTCATCGACGTTTTATTAGCCTTGACAGTACTTTCTGCAGCAGCCGGTTCGCTGGCGGTTTTCGCATCAGCTTCTTCACTTGGATCGTATACGTTGATCTTTGGCTCGGTAACAGAATCTTTCTGATGAGGTTGTGTTAACGCCGGATTTGCCACATGCGTTGATTCTTTCTCGGCTGGCTTGCCTGATACCACCGGATTTTTCTCCGCTGGTTTTCCGGCTTGCACTGTAGCAGGCGATTCTTCTGCCACCTTGGTTGTTTCAATCGGCTGCTCGATGGATTTTATTGCATCTGGCATCTGCTCTGGCTGGGCTATCGGTTCTGTTGACGAGATAGGCTCCTGCAGGGCTTGTGTTTCTTCTTTACCGTTGAAATAAAAGTATATTCCGGTTGCCACAATACCCGCGGCTACTATACCAATCAGCGCTTTGGCACCTGCTGAAATTTCGCTGCCAGATGTTGGGGGCACGGGTATATTATTTAGCATACCTTTTAATTCCTGTACGCGTGCCTGGCGGATACCTTCCGCCACTTTTTGTTGAAGGGTATATTCGCGCTTCAGCTCCGGGTCGTTTTGCAGCTTCTGCTCAAATGCCTTCCGCTCTTCGCCACCAAGCTTGTTGCTGATGTAATCGTCCAGTAATTCTAAATCTCTTTCTAATGCCATAACTCTAGTCCAGAAAATCCCGCTCAGAGTACTGAGCTTTCACTAATTCATCTAATTTCATTTTACATTTATACTTCTTGGTTTTGGCGGTGTCAGTATTTGCAAAGCCCAGTTTGTCTGCAATTTCCTGCATTGACATTTCCTCGAAGTAATAGTACATCAACACTTTTTTACAGGTTTCCCCGAGCTGCTCGATGCACTTTAAAATTATTTTGTCGCGCTCAGCCGTTTCAGTATCTAACGAAATGGCTGTGTCTTTCTCTTCGTTGGAGAGGCGTTTTTTTCGATCCAGTTCCTTTCGCCATAAGTTCTGGCAAATGCTATAGATATAGGTACTGATCTTCGAAGTCATTACCAGGTTGCCTGAAGTAGCTTTCTGCCAGAAAACGATTAGTGCATCCTGATAGATATCCCGAGCCTCCTCTTCCGTTCCACTGTTGGTGATGACAAGCTTGGTCATCATCCGGTAATATTTCTTATACAAGAACTCAAGAGCTTTCTCATCGCCTTTACAAATGCGCTCGAAGATCTCCTTTTCGTCCATGTGTGAACTCGACCTGTATACCATCTTTTAATGAGGTTGTAACCGCTGGGGTTCCTTTTTTATAGTTTTTTTCTGTGAATTACGATTACATCAGGTTAACGTAGCCGCTTCCACGTTTGCGTTCGATAGAAAGGCCCCCAGTAACCACGCACCTTCAAATCCTCACCCTCCATCCACAGTTTGCACCGGTATACCTTGCCTTCTTCGGGGTCCAGAATATTGCCTTCCGCGTATTCATCGCCGGTCTTCTTCATGTCTTTGATGATCTCCATACCGATAATTTTCTTTTTATACCGGGCATCTTCCTCCGGGCACTGGTTGCACACCGGATCGGGGTCTTTTCCTGGTGCCGGAAATATCCTGATAATTTTTCCAAAAACCTTCCCGTCTCTTTCGAAGATGTCAACGATTGATTTTTCTGCTCCGGAGGAGTCGTCAATGGTAGTCCATTTACCGGTAATGTTTTGCGCCAGACAGAAATTGCTGGCCAACAGCAGGATAAGGGTAAGTAATTTCATGCCTGGCTAAGAGTAAATTGTGATCAAAAATAGAAAAAGCCCCGGCATTACCGAGGCTCTCCTATAAATTGATTGGTTGCTATTCTGTATAGCGTGGTTTATTTCGCTACAGCTTCGCTGATAACTTCTGTTTTCGCTTTTACCTGCTCTGCCTTTGCTGCAACACTGTGATCTTTATGGCTGATGTGTGGAGCAATGATCAGGGCTACGATCGATGTAAGCTTGATCAAAATGTTCATGGAAGGACCGGATGTATCTTTGAACGGATCACCTACGGTATCGCCTGTTACCGAAGCCTTGTGTGGCTCCGATTTCTTATAGTAGGTTTGACCGTTAATATTTACTCCCTTCTCGAACGACTTCTTCGCATTGTCCCACGCACCACCGGCATTGGACTGGAACATACCCATCAATACCCCGGATACGGTAACACCGGCGAGCATGCCTCCCAATACTTCGGGACCGAACGTAAAGCCAACGAGTATCGGCAATACCAATGCTATAGCACCAGGAGCGATCATCTCGCGAATAGAGGCACGCGTAGAGATAGCCACACATTTTTCATATTCAGGCTTTGATTTATACTCCATGATGCCCGGTATTTCGCGGAACTGTCTGCGCACTTCATTCACCATGTCCATTGCTGCACGGCCTACGGCAGCTATAGCAAGTGAAGAGAAGATGAACGGAATCATGCCGCCAACAAATAATCCGGCCAACACGGGAGCTTTATAGATATCGATCGCGGTAATGCCGGATATACCTACAAAGGCTGCGAACAGTGCGAGTGATGTAAGGGCTGCAGAAGCAATCGCGAAGCCTTTACCGGTTGCCGCGGTAGTATTACCTACGGCATCCAGATTATCGGTACGATGACGTACTTCTTCCGGCAACTGACTCATCTCAGCAATACCCCCTGCGTTGTCGGCAATTGGGCCGAATGCATCAATAGCAAGCTGCATCGCGGTAGTAGCCATCATGCCGGCCGCTGCGATAGAAACACCATATAGTCCGGCAAATTCGTAAGAGGCAATGATACCACCGGCCAATACGAAGATTGGAGCTACTGTAGATTCCATGCCTACTGACAAACCTCCAATGATGTTGGTTGCGTGGCCTGTTCCGGATTGCTTGATGATTGACAATACCGGACGTTTGCCCATGGCAGTATAGTATTCAGTGATAAGACTCATGAGTGTACCCACAATCAGACCGATGATAATGGCAATGAATACATCGGTAGAAGTAAATTCCACACCGCGGTGTACAAGTGTTTCCGGGAGCAAATGCTTTACAGCAAAATATGAGGCTATAGCGGTCATGATAATGGATGACCAGTTACCGATGTTTAATGCTTTCTGTACACTGTCAGTTTCTTTCGAGATGCGCACAAACCAGGTACCGATGATGGAGAAGATTAACCCCAGACCAGCAATGAGCATGGGCAACAAAATAGGAGAGAGGCCACCGAACTGATCGGCTGAAGCATCAATCTCCTGACCCAATACCATCGTAGCAAGAATCGTAGCTACATAAGAGCCAAACAAGTCAGCACCCATACCCGCTACATCCCCTACGTTATCGCCTACGTTATCGGCAATGGTAGCCGGGTTACGAACATCGTCTTCCGGTATACCGGCTTCTACTTTACCTACCAGGTCGGCACCTACGTCAGCCGCTTTGGTATATATACCTCCGCCCACGCGCGCAAAGAGTGCTATGGATTCTGCACCCAATGAGAAACCGGCCAGTACTTCGATCGCCTTCTTCATTTCAACACCGGTGATGGCAGCGCCTTCCGGAACAAATATTTTGAAAAATATGATGAACAAACTGCCGAGCCCCAGCACGGCCAGACCGGCAACGCCTATACCCATTACAGAACCTCCTGTGAAGGATACTTTAAGAGCCTGCGCCAGGCTTGTGCGTGCAGCCTGCGTAGTGCGCACGTTGGCTTTGGTGGCGATCTTCATACCGATATAGCCGGCAAATGCAGAGAGCACAGCACCGATGATAAAGGATACAGCAATAATAGGGTGGGAGTCTGGTACCAATGTGCCTGACCATCCTAACAGGATGGCTGCTATTACAGCAAAATAGGCGAGAACTCTCCATTCTGCTTTAAGAAACGCCATAGCGCCATTGGCGATATAGCCTGCCAGCTCCTGCATCTTTGCATCGCCGGCATCCTGCTTGTTTACCCAGGCTGACTTAATTGCCATCGCGATCAGACCGATGACTCCCAGGGCAGGGATGATAAGTAAAGTACTGTTCATTCGTTTAAAAATTATCTATCTGGTTTTACACATAAAAACCATCCTCTTTTCGCAGGATGGCTTTTTACAAGAATGGCAAAGATAGAAATAGAAGGCAAACTGCCAAACGATTGCTAACGTTAGCGCTTTATGAACAGGCTTGAAAAGCAGGAAGTTGTATCAGAGCCCAAACATCTGCTTGAGGGCGATCCAGAGATTTTTTTTCTTCAGGTCATCCAGGTTGCTGATGGCATCTGCAGCAATAACCGATATGCCGTTGAGCGAGATATGCTCGTATGTTTTGGGCGATGATTTTAATTGTGAACCCAGTGCCAGCACTTTGCCTGGAGCTAAGGGAGCAAGATCCTCTATGGAGAAATCTTTTCGGATGATGATTTGCACCGAAGCCATGCTCAATCTCACAGCCGTGATCATTTTGCTGAGCACCGTGCGCTCATCCTCCGAATGTTCTTCCCACGGTTTCGATAAGATGATTAACATACGGGAAGGCAGCGCATAGAGCTCTTCCTGGTACAGGCTTTCGATGGCGGATGATTGACTCACGATTCTTTAATATCAAATATAGATCGAAGTTCGTTGGCTTCCTGTGGTTTCATTCTTCCGGAAAGGATAAGGCGAAGTTGTCTTCTGCGCAGTGCTCCGTTGTAAAGCTCGCGTTCTTCGTCTGTTTCCGGTTCCACTTCCGGAACGCTGGTAGGATTACCATTTTTATCCAGCGCTACAAATGTAAAGTAGGCAGCGTTGCTTTCAAACTTTTGACCGGTGGGCACATCTTCTGCTTCTACATCAATACGTATCTCCATCGATGAATTGAACGCACGGGTAACCTTTGCTTTCAGCGTTACTACATTACCCAGCCTGATGGGATGCTTGAACGATATGTTATCAACGGAAGCAGTAACAACAATACTATTGGAATGCTTTTGTCCGGCAATAGCCGAAACAATATCCATCCAGTGCATCAGTCGTCCACCCATCAAGTTGTTGAGTGTATTGGTATCATTTGGCAAAACCAGCTCCGTCATACTGACGAACGATTCGCGGGGAAATTTTTTTTTACGCATCTGTGAGTGTTGAAGTGTTGATGTATTGAAGTGTTGAAGTATACCGTTGATGAAAATTTCTACTACATCAACACGTGAACACTTCAACACTTTGGTACTTGTAAGGCGCTAATAACCGTTAGTTCGTGCAAAAATCTAAAAAAATAGTTTGCAATCAAGTATATCATTTCATTATTTCGGTGCGCCTTATGCAAGCAACACAAAACATAGCATCTTCACGCTTCTCATCACAGAGAACAGCTTGCTTCGCTGTGTCTGCTATTAATACCGTTATCATTACTATTATTACAGGTATTATTATTACCATCACCATTATTACGGGGGTAAACCCGTGATAATTTTTACCCCCGCCCATTAGGATTATGTCCGCCTCCAGGAGATGGAACCATAGTCAAGCAGTAAAACAGACACCAACTAACCTGATAAAATTTATTTCATGAAAATATTAAAGTTCGGTGGCTCATCGGTAGCTACCCCTGCGCGAATACAATCGGTCGTAGAAATAGTCAAACCTTATCTTAAAGGCGATGTGGCCGTGGTCTTCTCTGCCTTTGGCGGAGTAACGGATGTGTTGATCAGCATCAGCAAACTCGCGCTGGAAAGTAATTTAGAATACAAGGTAAAACTTGCCGAACTCGAAAAGCGCCACCTCGAAGCCGTGCGTGAGCTGATCGGCGTACAGAAGCAAAGCAGTATTCTGGCGCAGGTAAAATTTATGATCAACGAGCTGGAAGATGTATTGCACGGTGTGTTCCTGGTAAAAGAGCGTACACCCCGCACGTTAGACTATGTCATGAGCTTTGGTGAACGTCTTTCCGCCTATATTATCGCGGAAGCATTTAAAGATCGCGGAGTAGCTGCCGAGTTTCTCGATGCACGCAAGGTGGTAAGAACAGATGGTCACTTCGGTTATGCAAAAGTAGATTTTGAAACTACGAACAAGCTGATCGCTGATTACTTCCGCAATCATACTGATCTGCAAGTGATCACAGGATTTATAGGTACATCCGAAACCGGAGAGACTACAACCTTGGGAAGAAGCGGCTCCGATTATACGGCCGCTATATTTGCCGGTGCGCTGCATGCTTCTGATCTTGAAATATGGACTGACGTTGATGGCATGATGACGGCTGATCCACGCCTGGTGAAGAAAGCATTTACGGTTCCGCAAATGAGCTATGAAGAAGCCATGGAACTCTCGCACTTCGGAGCGAAAGTAATTTTCCCGGCTACCATGCAACCGGCCATGGTAAATCACATACCGATCTGGATCAAGAACACCTTTAACCCGACTTTTGAAGGAACGGTTATTCATGCCAACTCTAAAAATGGCAAGCTCATTAAAGGTATATCTTCCATGAATAACATTTGTCTGTTGAGTGTACAGGGAAGCGGGCTGCTGGGCGTAGTAGGAGCATCGATGCGTTTGTTTGCCACACTGGCGCGCGAAAAGATAAATGTTATACTCATTAGTCAGGCATCATCCGAGCACTCCATCTGTCTTGCTATCGAGAATCAAAATGCGAAGCGGGCGAAGAGCTCGATTGAAAAAGAATTTCAATATGAAATACGAAATGAGGAGATCGATGAAGTACAGGTAGAGACTGATCTGTCTGTGGTGGCAGTGGTAGGCGATGGTATGAAACATAGTCCGGGTACCAGTGGTCGTATGTTCAGCTCGCTGGGAAAGAACGGTGTTAATGTAATGGCCATTGCGCAAGGTTCTTCCGAGCGAAATATATCAGCCGTGGTTCGCCAGGTAGATGTAGCCAAAGCACTGAACGCACTGCATGAAGCATTCTTCCTGTCAGACAGAAAAGTATTGAATGTATTTCTGGTGGGTACCGGATTGATCGGTAGTTCGCTCGTGAATATGATCCGGGAGCAATATGCTAAACTGGCGACTGAGAATTTACTGGAAGTAAATGTAGTGGCTGTTGCCAACAGTAAAAAGATGCTCTTCCATGAAGAAGGTCTTTCACTGACTACGGGTATTGATACGATGAAGCAGGAAGGCGAAGCGATGAACATGAAAGCATTCGCTGATAAAATGATAACCCTCAATCTGCCCAACAGCATTTTTGTGGACTGCACTTCAAGTGAAGATGTTACTGCTTTCTATCGCGATATACTCGCTGCCAATATCTCCATCGTTACACCGAACAAGAAAGCAAACTCGGCTTCAATGGAACAATATACACTGTTGAAGAAAACAGCCTTTAGCCGCGGTGTAAAGTTCTTGTATGAAACCAATGTTGGTGCCGGACTCCCGGTGATCAACACCATGAACGATTTGTTGCTGAGTGGTGATAAAGTGATCAGCATTGAAGGTGTATTGAGCGGTACATTGAATTTTATCTTCAGCTCCTATACCGAAGGGAAGAAATTCAGTGAAGTAGTAAAAGAAGCGAAAGAAAAGGGCTATACCGAACCTGATCCCCGTGATGATTTGAGTGGTATGGATGTAGCGCGCAAGATATTGATACTATCGCGCGAGTCAGGTCTGTCATTCGAGTTAAAAGATATACAGGTACAAAACCTGGTGCCTGCCGATTGTCAGCAGGGAAATGTAGATAACTTCTTTAAAACATTGGAGAAGCACGATGTCTCCTTTGAAAAGCTACGCAACGAAGCTACTGCCAAAGGAGAGAAGTTACGCTATATGGCGGTGCTGCGCGATGGTAAAGTGAGTGTACAGCTCGGTGCGGTTAACAGCCAGCATCCGTTTTATTCACTGTCCGGCAGCGATAACATTATACTGCTTACAACCGAACGCTACCACGAACGCCCGATGGTAATTCGTGGCCCGGGAGCGGGAGCCGCGGTTACGGCCGCCGGTGTCTTTGCTGATATCATCCGTATAGGACACTACGCTAAGTAACGTTAACCGTTATCTGTTACACGCTAATCGTTAAAAGCAAAAAACGAATAACGTATAACGGTTAACGTATAGCGAATAATGATTAACTGATAACGACAACATGAAATCAATAAAAGCATCAGCCCCGGCAACGGTAGCAAACGTATCGTGTGGCTTTGATATTTTCGGATTTGCCGTAGAGGCTCCTGCCGATGAAGTAATGGTTACACTCACCGATCGTCCGGGAGTGAAGATTGTAAAAATTATAGGAGACGATGGCAGGCTTCCACTGGAAGCAGAGAAGAATACATCGGGTGTAGCGGTGCTCGAATACCTGAAGGCGATCAATAGTCAGTGGGGAGCTGAGATTACACTGTATAAAAATCTTCCATTGGGCAGTGGTATGGGCTCAAGTGCTGCGAGCTCAGCCGCCGCACTGGTGGCCATTAACGAGCTGCATGGTAATCCGCTAACGCGCGAACAGCTTTTACCTTTTGCGATGGAATCGGAACGCATTGCGTGTGGTTCTGCGCATGCTGATAACGTTGCGCCATCTCTGTTGGGAGGATTTGTGTTGATCCGTGGCTATGCTCCGCTGGATGTCACCAATATACCAACGCCCGCTGAGCTTTACTGTACACTCGTGCACCCGCATCTCGAACTCAAAACAGAAGATTCGAGGCGCGTGCTGAAGCCCAGCATCCCCATGAAAGATGCTATCACACAATGGGGAAATATAGCGGGTATGGTTGTCGGGTTAATGAAGCCCGATTATGGTTTGATACAGCGTTCCCTGCACGATGTGGTGGCGGAGCCAATACGTTCGGTGTTGATTCCCGGTTTCCATAAAATCAAAGATGAAGCGATACTGGCAGGTGCGTTGGGCTGCGGTATATCCGGCTCAGGACCCACCATCTTCGCACTGTCAACCACCCGCGATATAGCAGCACATGTAGGCCAGGCCATGCAGAAACAATTTGATACACTGCAGTTAAAGAGCGATGTGTTTGTATCGAAGATCAACCTGGAGGGAGCGAAGGTGCTGCGTTAGCACGTGAGCATGTCAGTACGTGTTTACGTGGGTATGTGTAGGTTGGAAAAGTTAGAAAAATATAATCTGTAAATTTTATATAACGACATGAAGTTTTATAGTACGAATAACAAGAATGCGAAGGTTGATCTGAAGGAAGCTGTTACGCAAGGGCTGGCTCCGGACAATGGTTTATATATGCCCGAAACTATACCGGTGCTGCCAAAGGAATTTTTTGATTCGATCCATACCCAATCATTTCAGGAGATTGCTTTTACGGTAGCAGATGCATTGCTGGGGAAAGATGTACCGGCGGATGAATTGAAGCGTATTGTAAATCATACTATTCAATTTGAAGCTCCGATAGTGGAGGTAGATGATCATGCGTATGCGTTGGAGTTATTTCACGGTCCTACGCTGGCATTCAAAGATTTTGGTGCACGCTTTATGTCGCAGTTGCTGGGCTATTTTGCCAAGCAGCAGAATCAGGAGATTGTTATACTGGTGGCAACATCCGGTGATACGGGGAGTGCTGTAGCCAATGGTTTCTTAGGTGTGAAAGGAACGCGTGTAGTGGTGCTATACCCATCCGGAAAGGTGAGCGATATACAGGAGAAGCAATTTACTACACTGGGCCAAAACGTTACAGCGCTGGAAGTGGCCGGTACATTTGATGATTGCCAGCGATTGGTGAAGCAGGCATTTCTGGACGAGACGCTGCGTGCAAAGTATTTCCTCACATCCGCCAACTCTATCAATATTGCGCGACTCATACCTCAGTCGTTCTATTACTTTTATGCTTATGCCCAGGTGAAAGAAAAAGGTAAACCGGTAGTGTTTTCAATTCCGAGTGGAAACTTTGGCAACCTCACCGGTGGTTTATTGGCAAAACGTATGGGATTGCCGGTACATAAATTTATAGCGACTACCAATGCCAACGATGTGGTGCCGGAGTATCTGAAAACAACTGTGTTCAATCCTAGACCTTCGAAGCAAACCATCAGCAACGCAATGGATGTGGGCAACCCGAGTAATTTTGTGCGTATGCTTGATTTCTTTGGTCAGGACTACTCTAAACTATCAACTGACATTCGCGGGTATGCTTTTTCGGATGACGATACGCGCGCGGCCATGCGCCATGTATATGCCTCAAATGATTATATACTCGATCCGCACGGGGCTGTAGGCTACCTCGGCCTTGTTAAATACCTGGAAGAAAGTGGTGAAGATGTAACGGGTATATTCCTGGAAACAGCACATCCGGCCAAGTTCAAGGAAGTAGTGGAGGAGACGCTCGCCAAACCGATTGAGATACCACAGCCATTGCAAAAGTTTATGCAGCAGCCCAAGCAGACCGTGGCAATAAAAAGCGACTTCGAAGGATTTAAAGCGTTTCTTCTGAATAATCTGTAGCAGTAGCCTGCTGTGCGGCTACCGGGCGGTTGCGAAAAACCAGGTGCTTGCGTGTAAAGAAATTCCAGATGACGGTGATCGCAATGGCGATTACCTTGGCAATCCGGTAATCAAGTGATGTAAATTCAACAAAGATCCACAACACGATCTGGTTCACCAGCAGCCCACCGAGCAGGCACAAAAAGAACAGCCCCGCTTCCTGCGCTTTATTAGCCGATGTAGCCGCATTGAACACATAGCGCTTGCTCAGCACATAGGTAACAATGTTGGTTAATGCAAAGGCTATTACATTGCCGATGAGATAATCCATCGAAAGCTTTTCAACGAAGAGAATAAGCAATGAAAATTCAAGAACAGCCGAAATGCCTCCGACTACAACGAATTTTACAAATTCCGCTTTGAGCAATTTAAGTACGGCTTCAACGATACTGTTCTTCATAGAGCGGGGCAAAGAAACGAATTTTTATCGGAAGATGCGGTACGTCATGGTATCGTGATTTTATCAAACGATTGAACGTCACCCTATAGCATCATCCTTTCCACCCTTGTTCGCCCAGCAGCGGTACAAAAGCGAAGTAATCAAACTCTTCCTTAAAAAGCTTGCCACCCTTTTTGCGGATGCGCAGCATAAGCTGTTTCTCCTTATCGCCTACAGGAATTACCAGGATGCCATCTTCTTTCAATTGATCGGTGAGTGCTGTAGGTACTACCGGGGCACCGGCCGTTACAATGATTTTATCGAACGGAGCTTTTGCAGGAAGTCCTTTCGAACCATCGCCGAAAAAGAAATAAGGTTTGTATCCTAATTGTGGCAGAAAGGCTTTGGCGGTCTCATACAGTTTGCGCTTGTATTCAATGGTATAGACTTTGGCGCCCAGTTCCAGCAGCACACATGCCTGGTAGCCGGAGCCCGTGCCGATCTCCAGCACTTTATCGCCCGGCTTGATCTCGAGTTTTTCGCTTTGAAATGCTACCGTATAAGGTTGCGAAATGGTTTGCCCTTCTCCGATCGGGAAGGCTTTGTCTTCATAGGCGTGTTCAAGCAACGCATTTTCAAAAAAAACATGGCGCGGCACGGCCCCAATGGCTGCCAGAACAGCCTCACTTTTGATGCCTTTCTGGGCCAGTTTTTTTACCAGTTTGTTACGCATTCCGCGCTGCCTGTAATTGTCTTCAATCATGAATCTGCTTGTAAAAAATGTCTTTGTGGATAGATTGTGGATCGATTGTGTATAATGTTAAATTATCTGGTTATCAGTAACTTAATTGAAATTTTAAAAAATCTGCTTTCCAAAAAAGCCCTTTAAAAGCCGTTTAGCAAAGGTCGTTTTTCAACTCCTGAAAGTTTGAAAAATTCCTTAGGAAAATTCGAGGTTATGCCCGTACTTTAAAGTCCTCTCCACACAGTGATCAGCTTTTTGCCATAGCGTTTCACATGTGTCCTGCTCCGGAGAGCCGATGGTTCCCATCGGTGCAAAAGAGTGGGAGAGAAGTGTAATAAAGGCCAGCTATTCAAATCGAGTAACTGGCCTTTCACTTTTTTCAGGCCTGTTTCCCGGCAAATCGGGCTGAAACCTTCAAATCCTTGCTTCCGGGCGTATAAGCATAAAATCCGTTCCCTGATTTAACACCCTTATGGCCAGCCTGTACCATATTCACCAGCAAAGGGCATGGTGCATATTTGGGGTTGCCAAAACCATCGTGTAAAACATGCAGAATGGAAAGGCACACGTCCAGTCCGATAAAATCAGCCAGTTGCAGGGGCCCCATCGGGTGGGCCATGCCGAGTTTCATTACAGCATCTATCTCTTCAACGCCGGCTACGCCTTCATACAAAGAATATATAGCTTCGTTGATCATCGGCATCAATATGCGGTTGGCAATAAACCCGGGATAGTCATTTACTTCTACCGGAATCTTTTCAAGGCTCCGCGATAATTCCATCGTGCGCTTCGTTACCTCATCGCTGGTATTATAACCGCGAATAACCTCTACCAGCTTCATCACCGGCACAGGGTTCATAA
Organism: Ohtaekwangia sp.; assembly: GCF_036786105.1. Lineage (NCBI taxonomy): Bacteria > Pseudomonadati > Bacteroidota > Cytophagia > Cytophagales > Fulvivirgaceae > Ohtaekwangia > Ohtaekwangia sp. The sequence goes on along the minus strand of NZ_DAIQRQ010000009.1, from coordinate 55,415 downwards.
AGTGCATGCCGATCACTTTATCAGCACGCTTTGTAACCGATGCAATTTTAGTAATGGAGATTGATGATGTGTTGGTTGCTAAAATGGTTTCAGATTTTGCTGCCGCATCAAGGTCTTGAAATATCTTCAGCTTGAGTTCTGTATTTTCTGTAGCTGCTTCCACTACAAGGTCAACATTCTGTACACCCGATTTAATATCGGTGATGGGTGTGATGCGTTGCAGTGTCTGCTTTTTATCGGCTTCTGTAATGACACCTTTCTCTACTTGTCGGCCCAGATTTTTTTCGATTGTGCTCATTGCTTTTTTCAAAGCATCTTCCGCAATGTCGATCAATGTTACTGTATAACCATGTTGTGCGAAAGTATGTGCAATGCCATTTCCCATGGTACCGGAACCAATCACAGCAATGTTCTTCATAAGCGCTCAATTTTATAGCGAACAAATATAAGGATAGTAATGACTCTTGTGTAATGAAGGATGCCTGCAGTGTTATGAACGCAAAAAAGAAAACTTTAAAATTCTTTTTTGAAGTTGAAGAAGAGACCGTGCTTCCCTTCTGCATTAAAGGTATACTCGAATCGCAATACCATATCATACGAACCTACAATGTCGATACCACCACCAACACCAGAGAGTAATTTATTGGTGAGACGACTGTTAATAGTATAATGCGGATAGTTGTTTACATAGCCTACATCTGCATAGGTCTTTAAATATACTGCCAGCGGTATATGCCTGAACTGCTGAATAGGAACAGCTTTCCAGTGATAGGTTTTTCCGAATATTTTCTTTTTGAATGTGGTTTTGTTCAGTGCATACTCGGGGCCTTCAATAACATATATTTCATATCCTCGAATAATCTGCTTCTGGTATCCCAGTGCACCATAATTGTAATACGGAAGATTGGTTGGATTACTCCAATAGCCTACAGTATAATTCGACAGGAAGAATCCTTTTTTCAGATCGAGGAATCGTGCATACGTGGCGCTGATCTCCAGTTTGTTCAAGTCATCAGCGGCAGTGAGTCCGCTCTTGGTAATGTTTGCCAGCAGGTAATAACCGCGCAATGGATACCCAATATAATCGCGATGGTCTGCGCTGAATTGATACGCAAGTATAGCATAATTTTGGTGGGTGCGTTCATGGCCCAGGTAATTGGGGTTACGCTCCACTACGGTATCGGCAACGGTTGTGCTTTTATAGTTGATGGATATTGCGTGCGATTGATAGAAGGAAGGCCGATAGGTATAGGTAATACCACCGCTTCTGCTGGTACGAACGATGTTCCGGGTTTCGATATAGTCCAGTTTGTGATCGGCTGTGCGGAATGCAAGGTTTTTCGTTTCCATAAAATCAAAATCAAGTATAAGGCCCTGCTTTTGCTTTTTGTCGATATAGGGGAAACGGTACGTTATGCCGAATCTTCGTGAGAAGCCAAACTGTGCGAGGAAGCGAAGCGTTTCATTGCGACCCCGCATGTTGAATTGATAAAGACGCAGGCCGAAGTTTACTCGGTTAAGATCGTGATTATAGTTCTGCCACCACTCATTAAAGTTTCGGTCAGATAATTCAAAGATAGGAGAGGGAAATGTATACCAGCGTTCGTTGATATCGATGAGCAGATCGATCTGATCGGTTTCCAGCTCGAGTGTTTTTATTTCAACCGTGTTGAAGAGCCGTGTGTTGATGAGTTTCTTTTTGTCGATCTCCAGCACTCCGGGCAGATCGGTGCTATATACATAGTCACCGGCTTTTAATGTAAGCTCGCGCAAGATGATCGGATCACGCGTAACATGATTGCCAATGATAAAGATGCGATTGATCTGAACAAACCTTCCTATACTGTCAACAGCGATAGGCAGTGGCCGCTTTATGGAGTCGGCAACAGGCGGCACGGCGTCAGAAACCTGTATGATCTCTGCCGGCGAAAATAAGCTGATAAAACTGATGATAAGGGCCAGCATTCTGTAACGTTAAGACTCCCTCTATACTAACAAGTTTAACGTTACTTTTCCGAAAATCCGGATTTTAGGATGCCTTTTTTCGGAACGACATGATCAGGATAATAATACCTGCCAGAATCAACGGGATGCTCAGTATCTGTCCCATGTTCATGGGTAAAGTATCTTCGAATGATTCCTGATTTTCTTTGAGGAATTCAAAGAGGAAACGCATCGGCCATAACACGATCAGGAATATACCGAAGATTCTTCCGGGCACCAGGTTCTCTTTGTATTTCATCCAGATCATGAGAAGCACCAGGAAAAGTATTACACACGAGAAAGACTCATATAATTGAGCCGGATGCCGCGCAATACCCATAGTATTGATCTTGGCTACAAAACCATCTTTGTCGGGTTTGGCGATCAGGTAATCCAGGTGCATAGCAGATTCATGATCGAAAAATTCATCCAGTTGAGCTGTCAGCAGCGTGCGCACTTCTCCATCGAGCAGGCGATTGATCTGCAACTCATTGGCAGTAGGTTTAAAGAAAATATAGATCGTCATGGGCACTCTGCCGTTGGTGCCTTTTGGAAGCGTATCATTTTTTATATAGGCAACATCGTCTACAATGCCGTCTGTATCAATGCGTTTGTCGTTCAACGCTTCGGTTAAGCGTCCGGTAAATACAACGCCCCACGGTTTATCGGTAGGTTTACCAATGATCTCGGAATTGAAATAATTACCCAGGCGAATCAATGCACCGGTAAGGGCTACAAGTATAACAATGCGATCAAGTACCTGCAGATAACTTTGTCCCGGTTTCTTTTTACGGCTATATAACCACATGGCCAGCAGAATACCAATAGCGCCACCGTGGCTGGCAAGCCCTTGAAGACCAGTAAAGCGGAATGGATGAAACTCAAACGGCAGAAATATACCCAGCGGATCCGTCCAGATAATTTCAGGCTGATAGAATAATACGTGGCCCAGACGAGCGCCCAGAATCGTGGCTACCACCATGTAGATCGTAATTGTATCTACATCTTTTTCAGGCTTGCCTTCTTTGCGATACATATAGTATAGTATCTGCTGGCTTATAAGGAAGCCAAGCGCGAAAAACAATCCATACCAGCGAAGAGCAAACGAACCGAATGAAAATATCTCGGGACTTGCGTTCCAAATGATGTAACTCAGTATAGCCATAGCAGCAAATATAACAGAAAGCTGAAATCAACAAGCCTGCCTTTGCTGTCGGCTACCGAAAAACTGCCATGTATTAGGAGAATATTATCCGAGCATTTCCAGCTCCTCCTTAAACGCCGATGACAGTATCGGGAAACGGCACCAGGTGCGCGGATCAACATTCAGGTCATCGAGGTGGAAGGAAGGAGCGATGCGCTCGCGTTTCCACTGGTTGGCCGACCAGAGGCGGAAGAACTTTCGCAACCAGCTCTTGAGCAAGGCTTCCGGATGATGGAACTTCATGCGCTCATAAACCTGCAAAGGTGATCGCCTTTCCAGTATAGCATATCGCTCTATTTCCGCTAGTACAGTATATGGCATCAGATCGTCTTCATCGGTCTGGTTGCGCTCCAGCGGACGCAGCTCGGCTGTTGGCTGTAAATTATTGACGGCATGGAGACCGCCGTGATGCAGATTACTTTCCGCCCAGCGCAGCCATTGGAGTATAAATATTTTACTGAGGCCTGCAATAGGGGCAAGGCTTCCGCTGGTATCTCCATCCATCGTGGCATAGCCTACATCGCCTTCACTGCGGTTAGACGTGGTGAGCAGCACAGCACGCTTTACATTGGCCAGCATCCAGATGATGGGCGAGCGTGAACGTGCCTGTATATTTTGTAGTGTTACGTCATCTTCTTCCCAGGTAAGCTGGCGCCCGATGGCTGTTTCAATTTTATGTGAGTAGGCATTTACTTCATCATCGATTGTCCAGTGATGAAATTCTGCACCGATAGAATCCGCCAGTTCTTTGGCAGCCTGAAAAGTATTGGTAGAAGAATTACGGGTGCCCTGATAAGCACACGTCAATAATTTTCCAACCGCTTCCTGCCATTGACTGGCTTGTATATTCAGCGCCTGGCAAACAGCATCCCAGCCCAATTCCGTACTGGCGCGCTTCACCATTTCAGCTACCAATACAGCACATGAAGATGAATCGGCACCACCACTCAGCGACAATACAAAACCTTTTGCTTTGCTCTTGCGCGCATAGTCATATAGTGCGAGTGCTACAGCTTGTGTAAGTTCTTCGTTTTTATCTTTTGTATCGAGCGATGGAATTACTTCGCTGTTGGCTACATCGGTAAAATCTACCTGACAAGCCAACACTTGAAAGCGCTTAAAGGACAGGCGCTTGTTTACCGCGAGCATTTTTCCTTTGTGTGCAATAATAATATCGCCATCGTATATCATGCGGCCTGCCTCGTTGCCGAGGAGGTTTGCAAAGAGGTATACACAATCGAACGTAACCGAGCCATCGCGCACCACTTCCTGCTCGCGCAGCAAACTCTTGCCCATCGCAAAGTGACTGGCGCTGGGATTAAAAATCAAATCTACTCCCCGCTCTTTCAACCGGTAGCCCGGGCGATAGCTTCTTCTCCAGCCGTCTTCGCATATCTCGAAGCCAAACGTTATGCCTTCGGCTTCGTAGATCAGGTCACCTGCCTGTACTGTTTCGTTACCAAGATTTATATCAACAATACGATTCGGTATCCATGGATCGAACCACCGTGGTTCGTAATGCACACCATCGCGCGCGAGATTTTGTTTGAAAGTAATGCCGAGTATTTTTTGATTACGGATAACGCAAGAGCCGTTATAGGTAATGCCGTTGAGTCGCACGGGAAGTCCTATACATATAGTGATGTTAATACAATGCCCACGAATCTTCAGCACTTCCTGCCACGCACGCTCAGCAAGCCAGTCACTCAGAAACAGATCTTCGCATCCATATCCCGTTACACACAACTCCGGAAAACACAAAATCTTTACTTCCTGCTTCTGTGCTGCGGCAATAGCACTGATAATGTTTGCCGTATTGTTACTCCAGTCAAAAGGAATCTGGTTTACAGTTGCTCCGGCTATTTTCAATGTGCTCATATAGTTTCAGCGTTATCGGTTAACCGTTACACGTTAATAGTATAGATAACGGTTACGAAATACGATATTGGACCGCTTGATAAATAACAAATATGAAGATTAATTTGTCACGCCAGGAAATGTTTTTCCATAGACGTACACAGATACCTTCTCTGTGTAACGTTGCGTCTTCTTTGTGTTCCTTCGTATAACAGGATTATTTCAGTAGATCAATATCTCAGATAACGGGTAACTATTAACTGATTACGATAAAAGATCCAACATCTCACACGTTTTCAAGGCTGCGTCTTGCTCGGCTTTTTTCTTGCTGTTGCCATAGCCGGTGCCTTTGGCTTCATTGTCTACCAGCACCTGGGCAGTAAACTCTTTGTGGTTCTTGCCCTTTTTGACGTTGAGTATCTCGAACTTTACTTCTTTGCCCTCGCGCTGTGCCCACTCAATGATTTTACTCTTAAAGTTGGAGTTAGAATTCACCAGTTCGTCAAGATCGTAGTTGGGGTTGATGAGTTTATCGATCACAAACTTCTTGGTGCGCAGGTATCCTTTGTCGAGGTAGATGGCGCCTACAATGGCTTCGAGTGTGTTGCCAAGTATAACTTGCTGCAAGTGGGCGTTCTTTTGATCGTATTGAACAATATTACCGATGCCGATCTTGCGGGCCAATAGATTGAGTGTTTCGCGGTTTACAATCCGCGAACGAATCTCAGTCAGAAAGCCTTCTGATTTAAACGGGAATTTCTTGAAGAGATAGTCTGCTACAGCAGCTCCGAGAATGGCATCGCCGAGATACTCCAGTCGCTCATTCGACTCTTTAAAACCCTGGCCATTTTCCTTGGCAATAGAACTGTGAACGGTTGCCAAGCGATATAGCTCAAGATTAGAAGGAGTAAGGCCCGAAATGTTCTTTATGGCCCTGATCAACTTCTCATCGTTCTTCGATTTCCCTTTCGGAAGTTTAAGGATTTTCCAGACCAAGCTATGTTAATTCATTTTTAGTCGGATGCTAATTTAATAAGATTCTTTGTATTAATGCGTGCAGGAGTATCGTTACAACATGTTTCGTTATTTATCTAAAGTTATACGTCATGCGCTGCTGCTACCGGCTGGTAATCACTGTGGGTATACAGGCACAAAGAACCCTTTGAGCATAAGCTTTATGCCTATGTTCCCAAGTATAGTGATAAAGTTTCTGGAAAAGATCAGATCTTCTTGAAGACCACCGAAAAATTATGACCACCAAAACCAAACGTGTTGCTCAGGGCAATATTTACCTCGCGCTTTTGAGCTTTGTTAAAGGTCATGTTCAGTCGGGGATCAAGATCCGGATCGTCTTCGAAGTGGTTGATGGTAGGCGGCACTACGGATCCATGGATAGCCATGATGCAGGCTATACTTTCAATGGCACCAGCGGCTCCCAGCAAGTGTCCTGTCATGGACTTGGTAGAACTGATGTTCATCTTATAGGCATGTTCGCCGAATACTTTTTGTATAGCGCGAATCTCACCTATATCGCCCAGCGGCGTAGAAGTGCCGTGTGTATTGATATAGTCAATTTGTTCCGGCTTGATTTCAGCATCTTCCAGGGCATTGTACATTACCTGAATGATACCGGCTCCTTCCGGGTGGGGAGCTGTGATGTGATAGGCATCGGATGACATACCGCCACCGATTACTTCTGCATAAATTTTAGCACCACGTCTTTTGGCGTGTTCGTACTCTTCGAGTATCAATGCACCGGCACCTTCACCCAATACAAAACCATCACGGTCTTTATCGTATGGACGGGAAGCTGTTTCCGGAGAATCGTTACGCTCGGAGAGAGCTTTCAGCGAGTTGAATCCTCCAACACCGGCTTCGCATACGGCAGCTTCCGAACCTCCGGATACAATGATATCTGCCTTGCCTAACCGCAGGTAGGTGAATGCATCGTACAGCGCGTTGGTAGAAGAAGCACAGGCCGATACCGTTACATAGTTAGGCCCGCGGAAACCATATTTAATAGAGATGTGACCGGCAGAAAGGTCTGGGATCATTTTAGGAATGAAGAAAGGATTGAAACGGGGAGTTCCATCACCTTTGGCATACGACTTTACTTCTTCCTGGAAAGTTAATAAACCTCCGATACCTGAACCCCAAATTACGCCTACGCGGTTTGGATTAAGCTCAGCTATCGGAAGGTTTGCATCTTTTATAGCCTCATCCACCGCCACCATCGCATACTGAGTGAACGGGTCCATCTTGCGCGCTTCTTTACGATCCATAAAGTTGCCGATGTCGAAGTTCTTTACTTCGCAGGCAAACTTTGTCTTAAAGAGCGTGGCATCAAAGCGTGTTATGGGAGCTGCTCCACTTTTTCCGTTCTGTAATCCATCCCAATATTCCTTTACGGTATTGCCGATGGGTGTGAGTGCACCAAGTCCTGTAACGACTACTCGCTTTAATGTCATGATCTGTGAAGTGTGGTTGTATGAAGGCAGTGGTCAATTATTTCTTTACGTTTTGCTCCAAGTAAGAAATGGCCTGGCCAACAGTAGAGATATTTTCAGCCTGGTCGTCAGGAATAGAAATATTGAATTCCTTTTCGAACTCCATGATAAGTTCTACGGTGTCAAGTGAGTCAGCTCCCAGATCGTTGGTGAAGCTAGCCTCAGGAGTAACTTCAGATTCTTCAACACCAAGTTTTTCGATGATGATCTGCTTTACTTTTTGTGCAATTTCAGACATGTTTTTAAGGTTTATGATTTAAAAATCAGTTGCAAAGAAAGAGATTTACGTGAATATTATCAAACTTTTTTGAATAGGCTCCCGGGCTCAATAAGGAGTAAATTTGCCGGTAAAATGAAGAAAAGCAAACTTGTTATCGACTATGAATACGACTTTGAACTGTTAGGACTCACCTCAACAGCACGGGGTTACAAGCTTGCCTGGGAGATCAATCAGGCACTTCATGTTCAGCTTGTAAAACAGCCCGATTTGGTGGTTGGCTTCAAAAATAATGAAGAAAAATATTTTTCTTTTTATGCTTATGAAACGCAGATCAATCGTTTGAAACTGTTCAAAAACAAACCTTCGGAGGGAGAGCCCGGAAAGTATTTTTTAATCCCTGAATTTCCTCACTTCGATTTTATAATTTTGGCGGCTATGAAAGATCAGTACACCCATCCGCAGTTGCTGGAGTTGATCAAGTCAATATCTTCTGTTCAATTTGTGACCTTCATTCCATTGGAGGGTCTCAAGTCTAAATCAAACTTTATTTTCTGATCCCCGATGCACACTGGTCTTCTTCATATTAACCATCCTCACGAATTATCATCTTAAACCTTTATGCTAGAAAAAGTATCGTACAACAAGACTAAAATTGTTGCCACTGTAGGCCCTGCCTCAAATTCAAAAGACATGCTGCGCGCATTGATTAAAGAAGGAGTGGATGTATTCCGTCTCAACTTCTCGCACGGCAAGCACGAAGATCATTTGAAAGTGATTCATTTTGTTCGTGAACTGAATGCAGAGCTTGGCACAACGGTATCGCTGCTGCAGGATTTGCAAGGTCCGAAGATTCGCATAGATGAAATGGAACCGGGTACGGTAATCGAACGTGGTCAGGAACTGATCATTACCATCCACGACCTCGTGGGTAATCGCGAGATTGCCAGCACTTCTTATAAAAATCTGCCGAAAGATGTAAAGGTTGGCGATATGATTCTGGTGGATGATGGTAAGATCGAACTGAAAGTAAAAGAAGTACGTGATACAGATGTAGTAACTGAGGTTGTATACGGTGGACCACTAAAATCACGCAAAGGTATTAACCTGCCATTCTCAAAAGTATCGGCTCCTTCATTAACAGAGAAAGATCTGGCCGATCTTGAATTCGGATTACAGAACGATATTGACTGGATTGCCCTTTCCTTTGTACGCAAGGCATCTGATATTCAAACACTGCGTGGTATCATTGATTCAAAAAAATCAAATGCCCGTATTGTAGCAAAGATCGAAAAGCCGGAAGCGCTGAGTAACATCGATGATATCATTGCTGCTACCGATGCAGTAATGGTGGCGCGTGGTGACCTGGGTGTGGAGATTTGGCTGGAAGAAGTACCCATGGTACAAAAGATGTTGGTTGAAAAATGTAACAAGGCCGGTAAACCGGTTATTGTTGCAACGCAGATGATGGAAAGCATGATCGAGAACCCTCGCCCTACACGCGCAGAGACTAACGATGTGGCCAACGCAGTAATGGATGGTGCTGATGCTGTAATGCTTTCTGCTGAAACGGCTGCCGGTAAATATCCGATCGAAGTTATTCGAAGCATGGTGCGTACGGTTGCTTCTGTAGAGAAGAGCCCGAACATATACTATCGCTTCCGCGAAGTGAATAAAAATTCACCAACCTATATCCACGATAATTTTGTGTTGGCGGCTTGTAAGCTGGCAAAAGATGTAGGCGCAAAAGCCATTGTAGGAATGACGCAATCCGGTTACACCGCGTTCCAGTCATCCGCTTACCGACCGAATGCAAACATCTTCGTGTTCACTTCTAACAAATCACTTCTCAACAAGATGAATCTTGTATGGGGAACACAAGCATACCACTACGACAAAACCAACTCTACCGATGAAACGATCGCTGACGTTGAAGCCATCCTTAAGAGGGAAGGGCATGTACAGTCAGGCGATTTGTTTATCATTCTTGCGAGCATGCCTATCCAGGAAAAGGCACGCACCAATACGTTGAAGATTAATGTAGTGAAGTAATCGCTCGCTATATTTTAGCAAGGATATAATGAAGAAGCAGGTTTGAAAGAGCCTGCTTTTTTTGTGAGTAGTTATCCCCGGTGATGTCAAGAAATAAATCCAATAACACAAAGGGGTACGAAGAAGACACAAAGTTACACGAAGAGAATGCCTGTTAACTAGTAACGAATAACGTGTAACTGATAACGGTTCAAAGAAAGTCAATATCTACATTCAGCGGATAGCGCATTAAATAACGCAGTGCCTGCTTCATGGTGAGGTCTTCGAAAAGCACTTGATAGAGTGTATTGGTGATAGGCGCTTTTACTTTGTAGTAGTCCGCGCATTTCTTGGTAATGCGTACGGTATTTATACCTTCAGCCACTTCATCGGTACTCGCCAATATTTCTTTCAACGTCTCACCCTTGGCAAGGCGGTGGCCAATGGTAAAGTTACGACTCAATGAGCTGTTGCACGTTGTAACCAGATCGCCAACACCGGCTACTCCTAAAAATGCTTTGGTGTTGCCGCCAAGTGCGCGGCCGAGGTATATCATCTCCACCATTCCGCGACTGATCAGGAGCCCTTTGGCATTTTCGCCATACCCTAAACCGCTGAGGGCACCCGCTGCTATCGCGATGATGTTTTTGAGGACACCGGCAAGCTCTACACCAGTCAGATCATTGTTGCCATATACCTGAAAGTGATCGCTGCGCAGCAGTTGTTTACCAAGCGTAATGACTTCATTGAAATGACTCGCGATAACGGTGGCGGCTGGTTGATTGGCGGCAAGCTCTTTTGAAAGATTGGGGCCTGCCAAACATCCCACCCGTACCACCACGCTTTCTTCCATGATTACTTCGCTCATGGTTTTCACCTGGCTCCGGTTGAGCTTGGTAATAGACTCCACACTTTGACCATTGGTAAGTGTAAGGTCAAATCCCTTCGTGCCGTGAATGAGTATATGATAGGGGTGGAGGTAAGGCGATAATTGTTTCATCATCGAGCGAAAGTGCTCGGACGGAACAATGGGGAACAATACATTACACTCACTCGCAATAGCTGCAAGATCATTGATCGGCTCAATGTTCGGGTGCATGGCATGGCCGCGGTTTTCACGCGTTTGCCGAATGCGTTCAATTACCTGCTCATCGCGTGCATATAGCAATACCTTTCGGCGCTGCGCCAGGAGGTTTGCTACCACACTGCCGAAGTTCCCTGCTCCGATTACGCCAACCGGTTTATCGTCAGATAAACTTCTCGAGGTCATAGCCAACCAGCCTGTTGTGATAGTAATATAATGTATTGAAGTCCTTCGTGATGATGTTTCCTTCGCGATTCATCAGCAACGGCCGTTTCAGGTGGAATATACCAACGTTGTCAAGACCATGGCGAATTACCAGGTCTATTTTTCCTTTCAGATGCGTGGCATGATATACTTTGCCTTCTTCCTTCAACTTATAGATATGCTTGCGTATGCGCTTGCAGGTTTCGCGAAACTCTTCGTATGGAATTACCTGGTCTTCTTCCGGCAGGCGCAGCAGCCCGAACAGATCGAGCTTGGGATGTTTCTTCTGCCACATCTCGAATGCAACAAAGGCCACCAGGTGACTGGCAAATACGCGATTGATGCGGTGATATTCCGTGACAATCTTCTGGCTGAGCATACGGGTATATTCATCTTCACGCTGCTTGTCGATGGTGATCTTCTCATTGCTGATGAAGTAATCACGTGTGTCAATAACCCGGCCCTGTGCATCAAGGCTGTTACCATCATCATCCACATAATTACCCATTACATCGAGCCCCCGGCCAATCGATACGGAAATATTAGAACCTTTTGTAAAGAATTTGAAAAGGAACTGAAGCAATTGCCAGCTTCCATATTTATCCTGCTCGGGCAGGTAGCGATCCTGACCTTTTACCGATAAATAATCATCAATCAGGTCCGGAGCTTCCAATACAAAATGATAGTTCAGGGTTACGGGCACTACAAAAATTTTGCGTACCTCTTGTTCGCTGGCAGCAGCATCGAGATAGAGATTGCGTTGTGCTTCCACAGCCGAGCTGAGCAAGCCGAGCTTCAATTGCTTTTCAATCAGACCAGACCTTGAGCGTGTGCCTCCCGGAAAGAACAAACTGTGTGCTCCCTTCTGAATCGCCAGCGTAGAATATAGCTTGAGCGTTTCCAGGTAAGGAAGGTTCTTCTTGCGTCGGTCTACTTTGTAGGCGCCAAGACTATTCATGAAGTATGCAAAAATCTTGATGTTAAAGAGATTCAATCCGGCCCCATATATAAAGGCAGGCAGACCCAGTGAGTGGATCACCCATCCGATCAGAATCGAATCAAGGTTACTGAAGTGCGTGGGCACCATAATAACCGTACCCTTAGTAGCGAGGCTTCGAAGCTGTTTTACCTTTCCTACAATATGAATCTTATCGCGCAGCGTATAGCGGTTGCGGAAGAATGCTCCGAATTTCTTTACACGCGCGCCATTAAGCAGACGTGAAAACCAGAACTTAACAATCTCGCGTGTTACTTTATAAGAGCTTGCCTTGAAGTTGCCGGCTATTTCATTGGCGTAGCGCGAAACGATGCGATGCAGAATTTCTTCGGCTTTCACCTGCGCTTCCTCTGTGGGTTTGGTATCGAGACCTACCAGCTCATCTTTTATGGATGCCCAAAAGCGCGGTTCATCCACCGGGTCAACACGCCAGCGGTTGCGCTTCATGCGCTGTTGCTCACGGTAAACCGTGGTTTGCAGCTCATCAATAAGTTGCTTGGTGGTAGGGCGTAATTCCTTAACACGGGCAATAGAGGTCTGAGCAACCTCTTCTATAAATTCCTTGCGGTTTTTGCTAAGCTGGTATACAGGCCAATCAGGTATACCTTCCAGAATAGGCTTGTACTTCTTATTCTTATTTTTCTTCTCTACGACTTCCATTCGGGGACGCAAAATAGTGAAAAGTTGAACGTTATCGGCTATCCGATAAATCTTCGGGTTACCCGAGGCTGTTCAGCCTTGCTGCCAGGCTGTTCTGCATTTCGTCAAACCGGATCAATGTCTGCTGGATAAACTGCTCGTCAATCAACGTTCGAAGCTCCGATTCGGCAGTAATATCATATTCATTGATCTTAAAAGTTTGTTCCAGTGGTCCGCGTTCAAACTTGATCAGGTAGCGGCTGTTCCAGGCAAAGAGCGTGATCTTGCAATCGGTATGTGGGATTTCTCCTACTACACGCATAAGCTGTTGGGGTTTAAAAGCGCAAAGTTCACGCTTTGATTGAAAAGGATCAAACCAAAAAAGAAACAGAGTCTGAAAAACAACGGATATGCTACCAGTTGCTCAAAAGGTTAATGATACAAAACGATGCTTTGATGAGAAAGGGGTGGACTTGAAAATTTTCAGGATTCCTGAAGACTTCGCTGTGTCTTAATGCTGGTCAGCTCTCGTTCCAGATTTTTATAAACCGAGCTGTTGTGAAGTTGATCAAGTTTCATTTGACGGATGAGGCGTTGAAGTTCAAGCTCCCGTTTTTGCAAGGAAACCTTCAAAGCTTTCGGATCAGAATTCATGGTGAAGTTAGATAGGGTTTAATTTGATTGTAACGAAGATATCAGATAAAACCGGAAGAGTAAAAGATATAGCTGGAAATTTTTAGGAGACACATATTTACCAATCGCTGTAAAGTAAAGCTGGCAAATGAAATACGGCGATGCTAAAGATATACTTTACGATCTTTTGATTAAGAAAAATAGCCTCGAAAACTCTCCGTTTCCGATAACGAAGAAGAACGATAACGTGGTAATTTAATGTGCTGCTCACGTGCAAGTCAGAGACGTATGCAACCAGGTGCTTTCACAGGGCAGAAATCTGTACCAGAAATTGAAGCGAAAGCAGTATTAAACAATTCAAAGAGCTTGGTAAAATACCCTGCGCTTTTTCCAGAATGTAGCTCACAGGTTACGACACTTCCGCAGCGCTAAACGTTGGAATGGCTATCAAGAAAAGAATTTACTCTCCCCCGAATGGTGACAAAAAACCTCAGAAACAAGAATAAACTGCATTTCATACCGTTAAAGTAGTTGACCTTTTATCATAGCCCGTAACATTTTATATTGTAACTTATCTTAATCTTTTGATGTTGATCGGTAGGACAATACATTTACATCCATGAAGGCGCCCTGTTTAACCCGAAATATGCTGAGAGGAATTTATCTGGTCTGTTGTTTCATCTTGTCCACGATAGCAGCACATGCCACACACTTGCGTGCCGGTAACATCATAGTGAAGCGGGTAGGAGATTGCAGCGCCCGGAAATATAGTATCACGGTTATAGCCTATACCAATACACTGAACACCAATGTTCTTTTTGGAGGCGATCAGGATTATCTTGATTTCGGTGATAAAAGCCCTCGGGTGTTGGTGCCGGAGATTGGTCCAGGTCACCCCAACTATACAGTAATTGATGCGCAACGCGGTATAGCCCGCGCATTTTATACCATTGAGTGGACTTATCCAGGTCCTGGCCGCTACACCATCAGCTACGTTGAGCCTAACCGTAACGAAGGTGTGGTAAACATGGATAACTCTGTTAATACAACGTTCTATATCGAGACACAGATCGTGATCGATCCTTTCCTGGGTTGCAGCACGCCTCCTGATCTGCTTATTCCTCCCATCGACCGCGCATGTTCCGGTAAAGCTTTTTACCACAACCCCGGTGCGTACGATCCCGATGGAGACGACAGCCTTTCGTACGAAATGGTGATTCCGTTCAGAGATCGTAATGCTACCGTGTTGAACTATGTAGCACCAAACGCTCAAAAATTCTATACAGATTATGCTACCGGCAATGAAACAGATGACGGACCACCAACCTTTGGTATAAATCCGCTGGACGGAACGATAACGTGGAACGCACCCGGAGCTGCGGGGGAGTATAATATAGCATTCATTGTAAAAGAGTGGCGCAAGGTGCTAGGCAAGTGGATTGCCATGGGCTACGTGAGGCGCGATATGCAGATTATTGTAGAAGATGATTGCAATAATCAGCGCCCCGACCTGCAGGTGCCCAAAGATATTTGTATAGAAGCAGGCAAGACGTTAAAGGAAACGATTATCGGTACCGATCCGGATGGCGACAAAGTAAAGATTGAAGCGTTCTCGCAGATATTCGAATTTATACCAACGGAATCGCCCGCTACGGTATCGCCAGACCCTGCGGTGTTTCAGAACACACCGGGTAAACTGAATTTCGTATGGAATACAACCTGCGATCACGTGCGTGAGCAACCGTATCAGGTCGTATTCAAAGTATCTGACAGTCATAGCGGTAATGGTGTAAGCCTGGTTACCTATAAAACCTGGCGTATAAAAGTTGTAGCCCCCGCGCCTACATGGAAAGATGCGCAGCTCGATGTCAGCAAACGAACGGCTACAATAAAATGGGATCCTTACTACTGTACCAATGCCGAAAAGATACAGATATGGAGAAAGGTAGATAGCACATCGTTTAGACCAGATAGCTGTGAGACAGGCATGCCACCAGGTTTAGGCTATACAAATATTGCCACCATTGCGGCAAAGACTGCTACCGGTGCACAGGTTTCACAATACATAGATACCAACGATGGTCAGGGCCTTGCTCCGGGAGCGATGTATTGCTATCGTATTGTAGCCACTTTTGCATTGCCCGAGGGAGGGGAAAGTTATGTATCGAAAGATACCTGCGTAGGACCTATACCGGCTGATGTTCCTATTATTACGAATGTGTCCGTGGTGAAAACCGGAACAGCTGATGGACAGATGCGCGTCAGTTGGAAACGACCGTTTGATGCAGACAAAGCATTATATCCACCACCGTATAAATATGAAGTATACCGTGCTACCGGCTATACCCGCAGCACCGATTCAACTTTAGTAGCGACACTGAATGGTGATACAACGTTTATTGATCAATCGCTCAATACAGAGGAGACAGTATATAATTATAGCGTTGTAGCATATTCCCCCAACTCTCCGTTGGCTAATAAATTTGTAGGTGCATCAGAAGTAGCATCGGCTGTCAGACTTGATTCGAAATCACAGGTGGGGCAGATTCAATTGAACTGGACTGCCGTAGTACCGTGGTCGAACCAGATACAGGCATATCCGCGCCACCTGATCTATCGTGGAGAAGAAGGTGTTGGTGAAGAAAATCTGGTATTGATCGATAGTATAGATGCGTTGGTAGACGGACTACAATACGTAGACAAAGGTCAGTACAACAACACACCACTGGATGAAGGCAAAACGTACTGCTATAAAGTGATGACGCGTGGAGGATATGGTAACCCGAAAAAGATACCGGAACCACTCCTGAATTTTTCGCAGATGATCTGCGTGCAGCCGGGCGATAGTATTCCTCCGTGTGCACCTATATTATCCGTTGATCTTTTGGATTGCGACCAATTCAAACTGGACAAGAACTCATGTCAGGGCGGTACCTATACCAATACGCTCACCTGGTCGAATGATGCGTCTAGCACTTGCCAGGCAGATATCAGCAAGTATAGAATATACCGCTCTGCTGTAATGGGAGGAGATGAAAAAGATGATATTCTCATTGCTGAGGTTGATGGAACAACTACATCGTATATCGATGGAAACCTGCCGTCTTTTGCCAGATGTTATCGCATCTCCGCTGTAGACCGCTCGGGCAATGAAGGTAAGAAGAGCACTCAGGTATGTAACGACAACTGTCCATACTACGAACTGCCTAACGTATTTACACCGAATGATGATGGCAAGAACGATGTGTTCAGTGCTTTCAATATCCGCGAATACCTGATCGGTTGTGGTGAGAATTGCGATCCGCCACAGCGCCTGATCGAGAAGTGTGCGCGTTTCGTAGAGAAGGTGAAGTTCAAAGTATTCAACCGCTGGGGGCAGGAAGTATATTCCTATGAGTCGGGTAGCGAGAATAGTATCTATATTGACTGGAATGGAAGAGATTCAAAAGGAGTGAAGCTTTCACCTGCGGTATATTATTACGTAGCAGAAGTGACGTTTACTACACTGGATCCGGGCAGCAGCAACAAAACATTTAAAGGCTGGGTACACCTGGTTGATGGCGGACAATAATCATATTGTTGTTTTGTTTGACGGGGTCTGCAACCTCTGCAATAGCACGGTACAATTTATCATCAGACGAGATCCCTCGGGTATATTTCGATTTGCCTCGTTACAGTCAGTGTATGCCCAAACATTGCTGAAGCAGCTGGGTATTCCATCCAATCAGCTTTACAGTATTATTGTAGTAGAGAATGGCGTTGCATATCAGAAAAGTGATGCTGTGTTAAAAATTGTCCGGCATCTTTCCGGGGCGTGGTCGTTGTTTGCAGTGTTCCGCATCGTGCCGAAATTTATCCGCGATGCGTTTTATACAGGCGTTGCCCGGTACCGCTACCGGGTTTTTGGAAAGAAGGAAGAGTGCATGATTCCCACCCCTGAGCTGAAAGCCCGGTTTATCGATTAGAGGCCAACGCTTTTCACCTTTCAGCTTTTTACTATTTTTGACGCCGTATTGAAAAATCAATTATGAAGGCATACGTATTTCCTGGGCAAGGTGCACAGTTCACCGGTATGGGTAAAGATCTGTACGAGTCCAATGCAAAAGCAAAAGAGCTGTTTGATAAAGCAGACGATATTCTGGGCTTCAAGCTCACGAAGATCATGTTTGAAGGAACAGCCGAAGAGCAGAAGCAGACTAAAGTGACACAGCCCGCCATCTTTCTACATTCAGTAGCCGTAGCGTTAACGAATGATTCATTCGCTCCGGATATGGTTGCCGGTCACTCCCTTGGAGAATTTTCTGCCCTCGTGGCCAATAAAACATTGTCATTTGAAGACGGTTTGCGTCTTGTAGCCAAGCGCGCTGCAGCCATGCAACATGCATGCGAGGTCAATCCCTCAACCATGGCTGCCATTCTTGGACTGGATGATAAAGTAGTGGAGGATGTATGTGCTTCTATTGAAGAAGTGGTAGTGGCTGCTAACTATAATTGTCCCGGCCAATTGGTAATTTCCGGATCGATAAAAGGTATAGATATAGCTTGCGAAAAGTTGAAAGCAGCAGGTGCCAAGCGTGCCTTGCCCCTGCAGGTAGGCGGAGCGTTCCACTCACCCTTGATGGAACCTGCCCGCGAAGAACTGGCAGCAGCCATCGAGCAGACTACATTTGGTAAACCTGTATGTGTCGTATACCAGAATGTAAATGCATCGCCCGCCACAGATATAACTGTGATCAAAAAGAACTTGATTGCCCAGTTAACCGCGCCCGTGCGCTGGACTCAATCAGTACAGGCTATGGTAAAAGACGGAGGCAAGGTATTCATCGAATGCGGCCCGGGAAAAGTATTGCAAGGCCTCGTGAAGAAAATCGCTCCGGAAGCAGAAGTATCAAGCCTTTAGTGTGTTTACGTGTGTACGTTGATACGTGTCTACGTAAACACGCATGAACGTACACACGTGCCAATGTATTCTACGTGTTAACGCTTAATCACCGGTAGTTGATCTTCGCAGTGTTCCAACAATTCGCGAATTGTTTTTTTGTATATCGGGTGAACGATGTCTGCTGCTATTTCTGCCAGTGGAATGAGCGTGAACCGGCGTTGAGCCATCGCAGGATGCGGTATGGTAAGATTAGTGGTCGCAACGATACAATCGTGATAGAGAAGTATATCGATGTCAATTACACGTGTGCCCCATACTTCTGTGCGCCTTCTTCCCATCTGTTCTTCAATGCCGAGCGTTGCTTGAAGGAGCGCCTCCGGAGCCAGCGCTGTATCAATCGCTATTACTTCATTATAGAAGTCAGGCTGATCTGTTTTTCCCCAGGCGGCAGTCTGGTAGGTAGAAGATTGCCGGGTTATAGTGCCCACCTGTGCAAGGATTAATTCTTTCGCTTTTGCCAAATTCTGCTCGCGGTCGCCAAGGTTGGTGCCAAGCAGGAGAAAAATACTGCTATCCATGAAATTCTCTACCCTGCAAACATACTTTTTTATTCGGATGCGTATTGCTTAATTTCGAGCCTTAAAGACAGATTATTATGAATTTTTGGAAAAGCTTTTTTGCTGCATTTTTGGCACTGGTCCTTTTCACAATTGTATCCTTCATTTTGCTGATTGGAATTATCGGTGGAATAACTGCAGAGGAGGAAGTGGTCGTGGCCGAGAACTCCGTGCTGCATTTAAAACTGGATGCCCAAATCACCGAGTTACAGGCTGAAAATCCATTGGCAGGTTTGCCGTTTGGTAGTGAAGCACCGAAGATCGGATTGCTGCAATTGAAGGAAGTAATTCAACATGCCAAGGAAGATTCCAGCATTAAAGGTATATACCTCGAAGTAAGCTACCCGATGGCTGGTTTCTCCACCATTGAAGAAATACGCCAGTCGTTGATTGATTTCCGCAAAGGCGGAAAATGGGTAGTAGCCTACAGCACCGTGATGTCAGAAGGAGCTTATTACCTTGCTTCGGCTGCCGATAAAATATATTTGAATCCGGAAGGTGAGATCGAATTCAATGGACTCACCATCGAGATCTCATTCTTCAAGCGTTTGTTCGACAAACTCGAGATTAAACCGGAAGTATTCCGTGTAGGGGAATTTAAAAGTGCAGTCGAGCCTTTCATACTTGAAAAAATGAGTCCGGAGAACAGGCTGCAGCTTACCGAGCTGGCGAATTCTGTTTATGGATTTACCCTGAAACGCATCAGTGAAGCACGAAATATACCGGTAGAAAAACTGAAAGAGATTTCTGATAAAATGTTAATCAGAAATGCTGCCGATGCCAAGAGCTACGGGCTGGTAGATGAACTATATTATCAGGACCAGTTTATTGATAATCTCAAAGGACGACTCAGCCTGGGCGAGAAAGATGACATCGAATTCATTCGCTATGGTAAATATCGCAAGAGCGTTCCCGCTCATAAGAGTTCAAAAAATGAAATAGCCGTTATTGTAGCCGATGGCACTATTATGCCTGGTAAAGCTAATGATGGAGAACAAGTGATTGGAGCGGAAACTTTTGTAGAAGAGATACGCAAGGCAAGAACGGATGATGATATCAAGGCCATTGTATTACGGGTTAATTCACCAGGCGGTGAATTCAGAGCATCGGATATGATGTGGCGCGAGATTCAACTCGCTACAAAAGCAAAATCCGTAATTGCATCGATGGGCGACTACGCTGCTTCCGGTGGATATTACCTGGCAATGGGTTGTGATACCATTGTAGCACAACCGCACACCATAACGGGCTCTATCGGTATATTTGGAATGATGTTCGATATGAGCGGCTTCCTCGGCAATAAACTTGGAATTACATTCGATGAAGTTCGCACCGGAGAGTTTGGTGAAATGTTTACAGTATCCCGCCCGTTGACAGAGGCAGAGAAGAATTACTGGCAGAAAAGTCTTAATGATCACTATGAAACCTTTACAGGCAAAGCCGCAGAAGGTCGTGGTGTAGCCATAGAGGAGATCAAGAAAGTCGCTTCCGGCAGAGTTTGGTCAGGTGCGCAGGCACAAGAGCGTAAGCTGGTAGATATACTTGGAGGCTTTGACGATGCAGTAAAGATTGCGGCAGAGAAAGCCGGTGTTGCCAGCGACTATAAAATTCGTTTTTATCCCAAACATAAACCTTTCCTCGAGCAATTGATCACACAGCTTGAAGACAACGCGAAGACTGATGCCATAAAGTCGGAATTGGGTGAGTCCTATATCTGGTATCAGCAATTGAAAAAGATCAATACCTATCAGGGAGCACAGGCACGCATGCCCTTTGAAATTCAACTACACTAACATTAACCAACCGAGTATATACATGACAGTCATACGCAATAACTGGACACGCGAAGAGATCGCAGCAATTTATAATCAGCCTGTGCTGGAGCTAATTTATCAGGCAGCAACCGTGCATAGAACATATCACGATCCGCAGGAAGTGCAGGTATGTACATTGCTCTCTGTCAAGACCGGTGGATGTCCCGAAGATTGCGCGTATTGCCCTCAGGCCGCACGTTATCATACCGATGTAAAAGTGCAGAAGCTGATGGAAGTAAAGGAAGTGATTGATAAAGCTCTCGAAGCAAAAGAATCCGGAAGTACTCGTTTTTGCATGGGCGCCGCATGGAGAGAAGTTCGCGACAACCGCGACTTTGATAAAGTTATAGAGATGGTAAAGGGTGTAAATGCAATGGGCATGGAAGTATGCTGCACATTGGGCATGCTTACACCTGAGCAGGCGCAGAAGTTGAAAGATGCAGGCCTCTATGCTTACAATCACAACCTCGATACCAGCGAAAATTTCTATGATGACATCATTACCACGCGCACATACCAGGATCGTCTGGATACACTGGAACATGTTCGAAAGGCAAAGATTTCGGTATGCTCTGGTGGTATCATCGGTATGGGCGAGCAGGAAAATGATCGTATAGGTATGTTGCTGACGCTGGCAACACTGCCAGAGCATCCTGAATCAGTGCCTGTAAATGCACTGGTGCCTGTAGAAGGAACTCCTTTGGAAGATCAGGAGAAAGTATCGGTGTGGGAGATGGTGCGCATGATTGCGACAGCACGCATCATTATGCCGAAAGCGATGGTACGGTTATCAGCCGGTCGTGTGCGTATGAACCTGGAAGAGCAGGCGCTATGTTTTATGGCTGGTGCCAACAGTATATTTGCAGGCGATAAGCTTTTAACTACGCCGAACCCGGGCTTTATTAAAGACCAGGAAATGTTTCAGCAATTGCAATTGAAGCCGCGTAAGTCTTATAAAGAAGAGCAGGTAGCTTTTTAATCCAGTACTATATAGCTCGCTATATCAAACCTTTTCGGAGTATTCGAAAAGGTTTTTTTGTGTTCGTTCAATGCCAGTTTATATACTATTCTTGAACAGATAAACTCCAAACCAGTTGTGGTCGTGTTACACTTTGCTTTGTCTCAGCGCTCAATTCTAAACATTCCTATCCATCAATAATGGTCGCGAACAGAGGAGAACCTGGCCATTAAAGCTGCCGTTAAAATGGCTTATAAATCAGCCAGACATCGACAATGTTTGTTTTTTCGAAAAATACAGCGGTTACCTTGAAACAAATGCTGAAGTGCCACTTAAAAACCCGTGAATCAACATATAAATAGCGAATATTCATCGTATAATTACGATTTAAGGGTGTTATTTTTGGTCGGAAAAGTTAGAAATATATCCTTAAAGTATTACTTTAACACATATGTATTACATACCTGAGCAATACATTTAAGTCATGTTGTCTTAGTCTCGGTACGTATCAGACCTATGAAAGCTTTGCTTATCATGGATGAGAATTGATTAAAAAACCAATTCAGGTTCACGGTAAAGGGCTTATTAAGTCGGATAAGGGGTAAGTAGAGGGAAGAAGTATAAACATAAGGTTAAATATCTTTGGTAACTCACAACTCTTTCATGGATTAATCGGGCTGATCCCGTACCACAATTTTAGCTACCTCGTTCAGGAGTAGCTACGTGTATGCATTTTATGAAAATATATCTATCCCCGGGAGCAACGATGTGCTTCAGAGGATAGATACTTAAATGTTATCAGGATAGTATATCGGGTACGTTGCGGAGGAACAAGAATCAGAGCTTGTCTTCCATGGCAAACCCGCCAGCAGGTTCGTCAATGATTACTCTTTCTGATTTCTGCTCAGCATTTTTCCGAACACCTTGTTTCTTTACAGAGGCAAATGAGAAAGATAAAGTTACGACTGCTGCTATAGCAATCAGTCCGAATGTTTTTGTTTTCATAGTGGTATTTTTAGTGGGTTGAAGGAGAGTTATTTTGTTGGATCGCTTGCTCCACCACCGCCGTTATCTGACTGAGGTGTTACTTCTTCTTCGGTACACGAAACTGTAACACTAGCAACAGTAAAAGCCAGCATAATGATGTAAAGTATTTTTCTCATATGTGATAGTTTTAGGTATTAAATTCTTATTTGTTACTTAAATTGTACCCTAAAGATGATCGGTTTGAAATTGTTTTTTATCGTAATAAAATTTTGAAAATTACCCGTGTACCAAATACTTTTTAAACAAAGCAGGCTCACTTTATTTTTTCTGTTGTTGGTCACTGTATATTATCCTGCATATAGCCTGGATAATCAGAAAGTAGATTCACTGAAAAAAGTGTTGGAGAATTCTTCCGGCGCTCAGCGCTATGAAGTACTGAGTGCGTTAACGCTTGAGCTGGTGGATGTCGATAATCATAGTGCATTGAATTATGCTACGCAGGCAAGTGATCTGGCAACAACACTGGGTGATAGTGCAAAAATTGTAAAATCCTATAGACTGCAGGCGCAGGTACTGCGAAGGTTGGATGATCTGAATACAGCAATTGATATTCTCATCAGAATTTTACCGATAGCAAAGCGGAACAAGTACCTTGACGAAGAAAAAAAAATTCTGAATGGCCTGGCGGTGGTGCACATGTTTCGCGCAGAATATGATGAAGCGCTGAAGTATCATTTTCAGTCACTTGTTATTCGCGAACGTGAGGGAAAGAAGAATGAGATAAGCATTACGCTTAATAATATAGGCCTGGTATACTTCAAGCTCAAAAACTATGAAACAGCGATCAGCTATTATGAAAAAGCACTCGCATTAAAGCGGGAAGTAAATGACTCGTTCGATCTTGATCGCCTGCTCATCAATATGGGATTGTGTTATAATCAATTGAACAATTACAGGCGGGCGCGCGATTTTATAAATGAAGGATTAAAAGTATGCGATACTGCCTGTAGCAAGAGCATTCAGATAGAAGGTAAATTCGGATTTGGTGTATCGTACTTTATCGAGGCCAAAATGACTGAAGATGCCGCAACCTATGAAAATGCAAAAACTTTTTTCTATAACTCGTATGAGGTAGCAAAGGAAACAGACAACAAGCGCTGGCAGCTCGAGAACCTTGTTTATCTGGCAAAGATATATGTACGCTTGAATGAAGTTCAAAATGCAAAGAATGCACTGACAGAGGCTGAGGCCATTGCGCAGCCCACCGAATATAATCTTCTTTTGATCGAGATATATAAAGGATTTTCAGAACTGTTCAATAAAACAAAAGACTTCGCCCAGGCGGCTTCCTACCAGGAAAAGTATATACACCTGAAGGATAGCATTTATAGCGAGGCATTGCTCAAAAATTTTTCGAGAATACAAACAGAATATGCAGAGCGCGAAAATATAGCCACCATTGCTGCGAAAGAACAGGTGATCAAACAGCAGCGCGATCTGAATATAGCAGTTGCAGTTATTGCTATACTCGCTGGCTTGCTGGTACTGGTGTTGCAACGAAGCAACCGTACAATCAAGCGAGTAAACGCACAGCTCTCGGAAGCCAAAGAGATAATTGAAGAACAGAATAAACTGCTCGAGAGTAAAAATAAATACCTCGATAAGGAAGTTGAATCGAAAACTGAAGACCTGGAACGCGTCAACCAATCGCTCAAGCAGGTGAATGATGAGCTTGATAACTTCATCTATAAAACTTCGCACGATATACGCGGGCCACTCGCAAGCTTGAAAGGTATGTGCAACGTTGCCCTGCTGGATGTAAAAGATCCTGTAGCACTCGATTACCTCAGCAAGCTCGATACTACTGCCGAACGTCTCAATACAATTCTTACACGTCTTTTAATTATCAACCAGATCAATAACTCGAAGCTGAGTGTTGCTCGTATCGACTTCGATGCGATTGTAAACGATGTGTTGTTGCTGGAGAAGAAGAAAGGATTGCCACAGAAACTCAGGATACAGCGTAACATTACCAATCAGACAACGATCCTCTCCGACAAGGAACTGATCCGGATTGTTTTGGAGAATCTGATCGACAATGCTATCAAGTTCTATAATGACTCAGATCGCGTTGATTCGTTTGTGGAGATTCACATCAGCTCCAATGAACAGGGCCAGGTAAAAGTCCGCGTAATCGACAACGGTATAGGCATCAGTGAAGCGAACCCCGGAAAACTTTTCAGGATGTTCTTCCGGGCATCAGAGCGGTCCGAGACAGGCGGCATAGGCCTCTACATCGTGAAAACTGCTACGGCCAAGCTTGGAGGTCGCGTAGGGCTGCTCACCACGCCCGAAGGGTTTACAGAGTTCTACGTGGTCTTCCCGTCAACACCTCCCAAACAAGACGAGGATTCCGAGAAGCCGGCCATCTGATCCGGAATTTTTTTACCTCCTTTTCTATTATCATCTTTGCACGCTCGTGCATGTAGCTATTGAATACGATCATGACTGAATTTAAGCGATATACTATTACAGCCGCGTTGCCTTATGCGAACGGCCCTCTTCACATCGGACACATCGCCGGAGCATATTTACCGGCCGATACATATGTGCGTTACCTTCGCCTGAAAGGAGAAGATGTAGCCTTTATCTGCGGATCGGATGAACATGGCGTAGCCATCACGCTGGGTGCGCGCAAAGAAGGTGTAACACCAAGGGAATTTGTCGATAAGTATCATCATTTGATGAAGAAAGCGTTTGAAGATTTTGGAATTGCTTTCGATATCTATTCACGCACATCAAATCCTGTGCATTATGAAACCGCACAGGAATTTTTTAAAATCATTTACGACCAGAACCTTTTCATTGAAGAAACTTCCGATCAGTATTATGATGAGCAGGAAGGAATCTTTCTGGCCGATCGCTATATCATTGGTACATGTCCCAATTGTGGTAACACGAATGCGTATGGTGATCAGTGTGAAAAATGTGGTACGAGTTTAAGCCCAAAGCAGTTGATCAATCCACGCTCAACTGTTTCCGGTAAAGCGCCTGTATTGAAGCCCACAAAGCACTGGTATTTTCCGCTGGATAAATTTGAGGGCTGGCTGAAAGAGTGGTTGATTGAAGGACATAAGGATTGGAAAACCAATGTATTTGGCCAATGTAAATCATGGCTTGACCAGGGATTGCAGCCTCGTTCCATCACGCGTGATCTCGACTGGGGTATACCCGTGCCGCTGCCGGATGCTAAAGGAAAAGTATTGTACGTGTGGTTCGATGCTCCCATTGGGTATATATCAGCCACCAAAGAATGGAAGCCAAACGACTGGCAGAAATACTGGAAAGATCCGGAAACACGTCTGATCCATTTTATAGGCAAAGACAATATTGTTTTTCATTGTATCATTTTCCCGTCTATGCTGAAGGCAACAGGTCAATATATACTTCCTGACAACGTGCCTGCCAACGAGTTTTTAAACCTCGAAGGAGAAAAGCTTTCTACATCAAGAAATCATGCAGTGTGGCTTCATGAATACCTGCAGGATATGCCGGGAAGGAGAGATGAGCTTCGTTATGTACTCACCTCGATATCGCCCGAGACGAAAGATGCTGACTTTACCTGGAAAGATTACCAGCAGAAAGTAAACAGCGAGCTGGTATCGATACTGGGTAATTTTGTGAATCGTGTAATGGTGCTCACCTGGAAATACTTTGACGGTAAAGTTCCTTCAGAGCATGAATTGCCGGCCACAGACGATCGCAGAAAAAAAATCTTAGCGCTATACAATCAGGCACACATCGATCTGAATAAATCGGTGAAGGAGATGGCTGATTCGCTGAAGAACTTCCGGTTCCGTGAAGCACAATTCCAGATGATGAACCTCTCGCGTATCGGTAATAAATTTCTGGCTGATACAGAACCCTGGAAGCTTGCCAAAGAAGACATGGAAGCCGTTGGGTGCATCCTGAACTATGCATTAACAGTAGTAGGAAATATAGCGCTTGCCGCGGAGCCGTTTTTACCAGACGGTGCTGCCAGCATACGCAAGCAACTCAACAGCGAGCTGCTGGAACAAAGCCGCAAAAAGTTCTGGGAAAAAGAAGAGCTGGTGCATGTAGTATCACAAGGCCATCAGCTGGGCAACGCAGAATTGCTATACCGGAATGTTGAGGATGCTGATATCGAAAAACAAGTAACACGTTTGAAGAAACCGCAGGCCACAGCATTACCGGCTGCAGAAGGTTCTGTGAAGCCGCTGAAGCCTGAGATTGCGTTTGATGATTTCGCAAAGCTTGACATCCGTATAGGTACTGTGGTCTCTGCCGAAAAAATGGAGAAGTCAAACAAGCTGCTCAGGCTGCAAGTAGACGATGGCTTTGGTACACGCACCATATTGAGCGGTATAGCGCAACACTATACTCCTGAAGATATAACCGGCAGACAAGTAACCTTTATCGCGAACCTGGCACCTCGCAAAATGATGGGCACTGAATCGCAGGGCATGATCCTGATGGCCGAAGATAAAGACGGCAAGCTGAGACTCGTACGCCCGATTGATGAAGTTGCACCTGGATCGGCAGTAAGCTGATGGAGACAGTTATACGTTACAGGTTAATTGTTATCCGGAAGAGTATATTAACGATAAACCTTAACCGGTAACCGTCTAAGGACACGTCTGGCAGCTCGCAGCCAGAAGCTCCCTGCACCGATACTGCGATCGTAAAGTAAATCGACACTAACTGACAATTCCATGAACCACACAGTCCACATTGCTATACAGATTGTTCCGATAACCGATAAGCCTCACTATGCGATCATTGACAAGGCGATAGAAGTAATTGATCGTTCAGGGGTATCGTATAAAGTAGGCGCTATGGAAACCGTGATGCAAGGCGACTACGATACGCTGATGCGCGTAGCAAAAGAAGCGCAGCAAGCGTGCCTCGAAGCCGGTGCAGATGAAGTTGCTGTAACCCTGAAAGTACACGCCCGCAAGCATGGCAATGTTAGCTGGGATGAGAAAGGCATTGACCGGGGAAGATAGGGGATAGCTGTGAGTTGCTAGCTGTGAGTAAAAATCCTATTGCACAAAGGATCACGAAGAAAGCTCAAAGTTTCACAAAGAGTTAAGTATATATTCTGTGTATTCTTCCGTGCCAATCTGTGATTTCTGTGGGAAATAATTTACTTGTTAAAATGATTCATTGTACGCTCGGCACCGATCGTGCAAAATGAAAGCACCATCTCATTCGCTTTATTGATAACCTCCGGAAGTTGCTTGAATTCATCCTGCGAGAAATTGCTGAGTACAAAATCTACCTGCTGACCTTTTCCAAAATCATTACCGATACCAAACCGAAGGCGTGGGTAATCCTGACCAGAGAGAAGCTGTTCTATATTCTTGAGTCCGTTGTGTCCGGCAGAACTTCCCCTGGTGCGCATACGCAGACTTCCAAATGGCAATGCGAGATCATCTACAATCACGAGCAGGTTTTCTTTCGGTATCTTTAAATCCTGCAACCAATATGCTATAGCTTTACCGCTCAGGTTCATATAGGTAGTAGGCTTGATCAGATGTATACTGCGGCCCTTGAACTTAAAGTCTGCTTTTTCCGCCAGCCTGTCCGTTGTAAATGTAGCCTTATGCTGATCAGCCAGTTGGTCAAGCACCAGGAAGCCTATATTGTGGCGGGTAAGCTCATATTCCGGTCCGATATTGCCGAGTCCTGCGATCAGATATTTCATGATGATATTTTAAAAGTGGTTTCAAAAAATGGCAGCGCATTTCAAGCCACCAAAGATTCTATCTGAATTGATAATAAACAAAAAATCCTTCCCGAAGCCGGGAAGGATTTTGACTTATAGCTTGGGGTAAAATTACTTTTTACCTTCTTCTTTCTTAGGAGCTTCAGCCTTCTTGGCACCGGCAGCAGGAGCAGCACCTTCAGCAGGGGCAGCCGCGGCAGCAGCAGCTTCGTCAGCAGCCATTTTAGCAGCGCGGGGCACTTCAACAGCGGCGATAGTAGCTTGCTTCGGATCGAGGAACTCAAGTCCTTCAATCTTCATATCACCAACTTTAATAGCGTGGTGAAAATCGAGGCTTGATACATTTACATCGATATGATCAGGCATATCTTTCGGGAAGCCATACACTTTCAATGAAGCGCGTTTGCGCACGAGTGTACCTCCTTTGGAAACACCCGGTGCAGTGCCCACCAAACGGGTAGGAATGCTCATCTTGATCTTTCTGTCTTCTGAAATGCGAAGGAAGTCAGCGTGAAGAATTACTTCACTTACCGGGTGGAATTGAACTTCCTGAAGAATAGCCTGACATTCTTCACCTTCAATGTTCACGTGTACGAAGTGTGCCTCGTTGGTATACACCAGGTCGCGGAACAGGATCATGGGAGAACAGAAGTGAACTTGCTCATTTCCTCCGTACAGTACACAGGGAACAAGACCATCATCCCGTAACTTTTGGGAACCAGCCTTGCCGAGATTTGCTCTTTTATACCCTATAATCTCAACAGTTTTCATAGTATATAATTGTTTAATTAAAAGTTTCTGAATTAAAGTTTGATGAACAGTGAACTGATCGATTCGTTGTCGTGGATCTTGCGGATCGCTTTGGCGAACAGCGTTGAAACAGAAAGTACTTTTATTTTCGGGCTCTCTTTTCTCAACGGAATTGTATCTGATACCACCAGTTCTTCCAACAACGAGTTGTCGATGTTTTCATATGCTTTGCCCGATAGCACACCATGTGTACATACTGCACGCACTGACTTGGCACCTTTCTCTTTCAAAAGCGCTGCGGCTTTGCAGATTGTACCGGCGGTATCTACAAGGTCGTCCACCAGAATTACATCTTTACCATCTACTTCACCAATCAGTCGCATCGAATCAACCTTGTTGGCTTCTTTACGATGCTTATCGCAAACAGCGAGTTCAGCATCGAAGAATTTGGCAAAGGCTCTTGCACGTTTGATACCGCCCACATCCGGAGATGCAAACATAATATCAGAAAGTCCCAATGATTTCAGGTACGGAACAAATATATAGGAACCATCCAGGTGATCTACTGGTATATCGAAGAAACCTTGTATCTGATCAGCGTGTAAATCGCAAGCCATGATGCGGGTGGCACCGGCGGCAGAGATAAGATTCGCATGCAGTTTGGCAGCGATAGCAACGCGCGGTTTGTCTTTTCTGTCCTGACGGGCGTATCCGAAGTACGGAATCACTACGTTCACGCTGGAAGCACTGGCGCGCTTGGCAGCATCTACCATCAGTAAAAGCTCCATGAGATTATCAGAAGGAGGGAAGGTAGATTGGATCAGAAATACTTCATGGCCACGAACGGATTCAGTGATATAGGGAGACATTTCTCCGTCACTGAATTGTTGATAGTTAACTTCACCCAGACGTTCGCCATAGGCATTGGCGATTTTTTCAGCCAGGTAGGTTGTAGCTCTTCCGCTAAAAATTTTAACTGCCATGGTCGTGCCGTTAGGTTCCCGCTTTCGGTTAAGTTATCGCTAATCTTTGCAATCGGATTAAGAGATAACGTTTAACAAAGAATCCCGCTCTCGCGGGATTCTTAATAATTCGTTGTCCGACCAGGGCTCGAACCTGGACTTTCCTGAATCAAAATCAGGCGTGTTGCCAGTTACACCATCGGACAATTTACCAACTGAATCGGCGATCCGATGTCAGTCCCATGAATTTGGGATTGCAAAGGTAGAATTATTTTTCACAAATGTTAACCTAAGCGAAAAAATTTAGAGATCATTTTCTTTGCTTGAGACGGTAGTGCCCTCAATGAAACCTTCGGCCCAAAAACGATACTTGTCGAGAATGGAGATCACAGCGTTACGAAGATGGCGGCTGTTATTGAAATCTATTGATCCATACATCGTTGTAGCATAGCCTTGCCAGATGGAGCGGTTCTGACGTCTGTCATAGAACTGGATAAGCAGTGTGCCGGTGTTCAGATTAAATTTCTGAGCATCGTATTCTATGTTATCATTTTGTGTCTTTACCCATTCTTCAATAGCCGGTTGGTTGTAGCCATTGAACCGAAGACTATCATTAAACATTTTGAAACCGATGATGAGATGCGGCTTGGTAGTGGATTGTTTATAGCCGAGAAACTTCATTCGTGCTACAATAGATTTCTCGATAACTTCATTTACCATCGTAGAGTCTGCAGGACCTGCAGGCTTCATGATATCGAAGGTTCGATACTTTTTGAAATTGCCTTTATAGCTGTAGTCGTATTCGACCGGGAGCTCTTTATATCCGAGGCACGAGGTAAGCAGTGCCAATACTACAAGAGGAATTGCAATCTTCTTCATAAGCCGGCATGTTATTCTGATGATGAATATAAGGGTATTCGTTCGTCAGAACAACAGCCGGCAGGAACCTTTTGTTAAATCATCAGGAATTTTTTAGCACCCATTCCCGCGCATTCGTGAAAGCCTCAATCCAGGGAGAAATCTGGTCATTCTTTCTTTCCGAAGGATAGTATGCCCAGTTCCAGGGGAACAATGATCGCTCAATGTGAGGCATGATCGCGAGATGACGGCCGTCTTTAGAGCACAGTGCTGCTACAGAATAATCCGAATCGTTCGGGTTGCCCGGGTATTCAGGATACGAATACTCGGCTGCCACCTGGAATTTCGATTTGTCTGCAGGCAGACGGAATTTACCTTCACCGTGCGCTACCCATACACCCAGGCGTGCGCCAGCAAAGCTGTTAAGCATAACCGAGTTGTTCTGCGGTATGGTAACGTTAATGAACGTAGACTCAAATTTACCGGAACCATTGTGGTGCATGCGTGGATGTTCGTTGCCCATCTCCGGATACAGTAAACCTAATTCCATTACAAGCTGGCATCCGTTGCAAACGCCCAGGCTTAATGTATTGCTGCGCTTATAGAAATTATCCAGTGCCTGTTTTGCTTTCGGGTTATACAGGAATGCACCCGCCCATCCTTTTGCTGAACCTAATACATCGGAGTTGGAGAAGCCTCCTACAAATACAATGAGGTTAACATCTGAAAGATCTTCACGACCCGATACAAGGTCGGTCATGTGTATATCTTTTACATCGAAGCCTGCCAAATAGAGTGAGTATGCCATCTCGCGATCGCCGTTCACACCCTTTTCGCGCATGATGGCAGCCTTCAATCCGGAAGCCTTTCTGCGGGCAGGATCTATACCATACGTTTTAAACGTTCCATCAAACTTTGGCTGGAAAGTATATTGCAATACCTGGTGTTTGTAGTGAGTATAGCGTTGCTCTGCGTGTGCGGCATCGCGCTGCTTGCTGTCGAGCAGGTAAGACGTTTTATACCATACATCGCGAAGTTCATCTACATTGAATTTCAACAGCTCCTGCTGATGGCGGATGGTAACGTAACGTTCATGGCTTACATGACCGAGTATACTATAGCGAACACCTTGCTGATCGAGTAATGCAATAGCTTGGTTATCGTCTTTTACCTGGATAATTACCCCCGGGTTTTCTGCGAAGAGTACTTTCACAATATCGTCCGCTATAGCTGAAAGATTCAGGGTTAACCCTACACCGGGTTGTGCGAAACACATTTCGAGCAATGCTGTGATCAATCCACCTTCGGAGATATCATGTCCTGCCAGAATCAAATTCTGATGGATCAGTTGCTGAATGCTTTCGAACGCTTTGGCAAAAGCAGCGGCATCCGTTACCGTAGGCACTTCGTTGCCCAGCAGATTTAGTATCTGGGCAAAGCTGCTGCCTCCGAGCTTGCGGTCATCACCTGAGAAATCGATAAGTATAATTTTAGAACCTTCTTCAGGTTCCAATACGGGAGATATAGTCTTGCAGATATCGCTTACTTCACCTGCTGCGGAAATGATAACCGTGCCGGGAGAGTATACCACTTCGCCATTCGGATACTTCTGCGTCATGGAAAGTGAATCTTTACCGGTAGGTATATTTATCCCCAGACCGATGGCAAAATCACTTACGGCTTCAACAGCCTTATATAGTCTTGCATTTTCGCCTTCCTGCTTGGCTGGCCACATCCAGTTAGCGCTAAGCGATACACCTTTTAAACCATGCGCAAGCGGAGCCCACACGATGTTGGTGAGCGACTCGGCTATAGCCAGTTTACTACCGGCCACCGGATCAACTAGCGCAGCGCCGGGAGCATGACCAATCGAAGTTGCTACGCCTTTATGACTGCTGTAATCCAGGGCCATAACGCCAACGTTGTTCAATGGCAATTGAACCGGGCCGCAGGTTTGCTGCGTAGCTACTTTACCTGTAACGGAGCGATCGACTTTATTCGTCAACCAATCTTTACAGGCTACAGCCTCCAGTTGAAGTACTTGTTCCAGGTACTCCTGAACCTTGGCCGTGTCGTACTGCAGCGGTTTGTATGACGTGTTTTTAGTCTGATCGGTTAAAACAGTTTTTGGCGATGACCCAAGCAAATGCTTCACTTCGAAGTCGATCGTCTTTTTCGCATGGCCATTCTTTTCAAAATGTAAACGATGATCGCCTGTAGCCTCACCGATAACGTACATCGGAGCGCGTTCACGTTCCGATACTTTCTTCAGCAACTCTATATCTTTCTGCTTGATCGCGAGGCCCATGCGTTCCTGCGATTCATTGCTGATAATTTCTTTGTCAGAAAGGGTAGGATCGCCTACAGGAAGTTTATCGATGTGGATGGTGCCTCCGGTTTCTTCCAGTAATTCAGACAGGCAATTGAAGTGGCCTCCCGCTCCGTGATCGTGAATGGATACAATCGGATTTACACCAGCCTCTACCATGGCGCGGATCGCGTTCATCACACGCTTCTGCATTTCCGGATTTGAGCGTTGAATGGCATTGAGCTCAATGGCATTTCCATATTCACCGGTAGCTACCGATGATACAGCACTTCCACCCATACCAATGCGATAGTTGTCGCCACCCAGCAATACAATTTTATCGCCTGCTTCGAGGTGTTCTTTCTTACTGTCTTTTTCTTTGCCGAAGCCTATACCACCGGCCAGCATAATTACTTTATCGAAGCCGTACTTCTTGCCATCTTCCATGTGCTCGAAGGTGAGCACGCTTCCGGTAATTACCGGTTGCCCGAATTTGTTACCGAAGTCAGAAGCACCATCGGATGCTTTGATGAGGATTTCTTCCGGTGATTGATACAACCACTTGCGTGCCTCAAATTTCTTTTCCCACGGCCTTCCGTTTTCAAGGCGTGGATACGAAGTGATATATACCGCAGTACCAGCCAGTGGCAAAGCACCTTTTCCGCCTGCCAGGCGATCACGAATTTCACCGCCCGAACCGGTAGCTGCACCGTTGAAAGGCTCAACTGTAGTAGGGAAGTTGTGTGTCTCCGCCTTCAGTGAGATTACAGAAGGTATATCTTGAATAGTGAAGAAGTCGGCTATATCTTGTCGGGCAGGAGCGAACTGCTCAATAACGGGACCTTTTATGAAAGCAACGTTGTCTTTATACGCTGATACGATGTAGTTCGGATTTTCCTTCGAAGTTTTCTTGATCAGTTGAAAGAGTGTAGACTCTTTTTCTTTTCCATCAATAATAAAGGTGCCGTTGAATATCTTATGGCGGCAGTGCTCTGAATTTACCTGCGAGAAGCCGAACACTTCGCTATCGGTAAGCTTTCGACCTAACTGCCTGCTAACGTCTTCCAGGTATTCGATCTCTACACTGCTCAAGGCGAGCCCTTCTTTCTCGTTGTAAGCTGCGATGTTGTCAATCTCAAGCAGAGGTTCCGGTGTGTGGTGGATCGTGAACAGATCCTGATCCAGCGACTTGTACAATACCTGCAGCATCTTGTCGTGCTTTACGGCATCCGTCTCCACAGCATAAAATTCTTCGATGCGCTGAATGCCGGCAATGCCCATGGTTTGGGTAATCTCCACTGCATTGGTACTCCACGGAGTGATCATTTCTTTGCGCGGGCCGATAAAATATCCGGAAAGTGTTTTTTCAGCGAGCGGTTCAGCGTTGCCAAAAAGCCAGGTAAGTTTCTGAACATCTGAATTTTGCAAAGGCTGTACCGTGCCAACCGCGTAAATGGTGTTGGCTTTCGAACGAAAGAATAAGATCATTGGATTATACTCGGATTTGAGTGCGCAAAAATACAATAATTCATAGAAATGTGATTACGTTGGTACGTGTTTATGTTGACACGTTAGTACGTTCTGTATTCAACGTATTAACTCACACACGTATCAACGTAAACACGTCAGGAGCTCTTCGTCGGCCAGCAGGTTATGGCCGGTTGGCAGCACATGAAGTTTATGAGCAGCAACGTGCTTCAGTAATTTCTTCACACTTTCGGGACGGATCACCAGATCATGTTCACCAACAATAACAGTTGTGGAGATGTTGTGTTGATTGATCAGTGCTGCGATCTTCTTCATGTTGAATTTTAATTTTCGGAAGACGACCCATCCATAGTATACCCGTTTTCTTTTCTCGGTGGTATTCATCTGGTGTTCAACAAAGCGCAGCAGGTGCTTGTCAACTAATCCTGCCTTGCTGAGCCATTGGCCAATCGTCAGAAATCGATCGTGATGAGCGATCATACTCTTGAACAGTCTGCGGAATATAAAAGGAGATATTGCAAGATTATACCAAAAAGAAGCCTTGATGCCATCGGGCGCCAGCAGGAATAACTCTTTGGTGGAAGCGGGAAATGCTTCCAGTGTAGCGAGTGCAAATTTACTCCCCATGCTATAGCCAAGCACAGAGAACGATTCTATACTATTTTCTGTCAGAAATTGCTGCACTATATTTTTCCACGCTGTTTTTTCAAGCGGGTGTTCATTTTCTTCCCGTATACTTTGGCCATGATAGTATAGATCAAACAGATAGCAGGTGTAGCGGTCGGAGAGTGCGTGAGCAAGGCTTGTAAACACACGATGATCCTGCCCGAAACCATGAAAGAGCAGAAGCGTTTTAGTACCGTTACCGACCTGAGTATAGAATAGCCTGGATGTTTGAACAGTCATGATTATGCAGACCGACAAATTAAAATATCTTACCGACTGGCAGCGGCTGTTCGCCTACTATTTTTCGGGCTTCTAAAATAAAACATGAAATAGCACCGTCTTTCAGGCTAAATAAAGCAGTGTAAGGCGATGGAATTAGCCATGCAAATAAAAGAACAGACATTTCTGAAGGAGAAAGACAGGTTGCTGAGCTTCATACGCAATCGTGTGTCTACTGTGGAAGAGGCCGAAGACATTCTGCAGGATGTGTTCTATCAGTTCGTAGCCGGCTATGAAACGATCGAGTCTATCGACCGCGTTACTTCATGGTTATTTTCAGTAGCACGAAATAAAATTATAGACCGCTACCGCAGAGAAGCCGCCCGCCCGCAACGTGCCGACTTTGCGGGCATGGCTACGCAGGAAGAAGATGCCCCCATCTCCTTGCAGGAAATTTTGCCCGACCTGGGCAACACGCCCGAAGATTCGTACCTCCGGGAAGCCATTTGGGAAGCTATTATGGAAGCGCTTGATGAACTTCCATCTGAACAACGCGAGATCTTTATTTTAAATGAAATAGAAGAGCGCAGCTTCCGCGATATAGCAGAAGAAACCGGCGTTTCCATCAATACTTTATTGTCGCGGAAACGATATGCTATTTTAGCGCTCCGAAAAAAATTGCAACGATTGTATAATGATATTTAAGCTGCCACAGCTATGAGAAAAGAAGAAGTTTTGAAATGTATACTGGTGGGAATACTGGCCATAACGGTGTTGGGGCTGGTAACCATGGTCTTGTGGAACTGGCTTGTACCGACATTATTTAACGGACCAATCATTACCTACTGGCAGGCTCTTGGCCTGTTAATTTTAAGCAAGATCTTGTTTTGGGGATGGGGTGGCAAACGCCATCATTACCCTGCTCACGGGCCGGCTCCGTATTGGAAGCAACGTTTTTATGAGAAATTTTCCAGCATGCCGGCCGAGCAGCGGGAGGAATTTAAGCGGAGAATGAAGGAAAAATGGTGTCGCTTTGAAGAACGTACTTCAGAGGCGAAATCAGACACTTCACACGATTGATAAGCCGCTTCGCGAAAAAAATACCCTGAAAATTCGCTAAAAACTCAACCTACACGAAGTTTTGCCGTAAAAGGAAACGTTGGAAACTTTTAATATGAAAAAAGTTTCCATAGTTTTGCTACCCTATGGAAGATTCAAACACCCGGGAAAAAATATTGAAAGGGGCAGCAGGTCTCTTCATGAAGTATGGTGTGCGCAGCATTTCGATGGACGATATCGCCCGTCACTTGTCTGTTTCCAAAAAGACCCTTTACCAGCACTTTGCTGATAAGGAAGATATTGTAACGCTGGTGTTTCGGGAACTCCTGGAAGAGAACCAGCGCGAAATGGAAGAAGCTCACAGACTGGCTGTAAATGCCATTGACGAGCTGGCGCGGCTTTCTACCTGCATGAAAAAGAATGTGGAGGAAATGAACACTTCGCTGCTCTTCGACCTGCAGAAATACTATCCCAAGGCGTGGGCGGTGTGGCAGGATTTTAAACAGCGATGCGTGTATGAGTCCATCAAACGAAACGTTGACCAGGGAATTGCTGAAGGAAATTACCGGCCCGAAGTCAACGCAGAGATTGTGAGCATTATGAGGATGGCGTTGGTGGAGATTACGTTCGATGACAAAACGTTTCCGCTGGACAAATTCAAGTTCGCGGAAGTACAGATGCAGATATTCGATCATTTTGTGTATGGCGTTGTAACGGAGCAAGGAAAGAAGCTATACGAAAAATGCAGAGAATTTAAACCCGCAGAAATAGTAAACCGATAATATATAATAACCCCTGAGTATGAAACGCTTTTATCAAATTGTATTGTTTAGTCTGGCTGTGCCGTTGTGGGTAAATGCCCAGTCCGTGGATTCGACTTCTTCTTTTACATTAGACCAGTGCATCAAGTATGCATTAGAAAATACTGTCAATGTAAAGAATGCCCGTATCGATGCACAGATTTCCGAGGCAAAAGTAAAGGAAACACGTGGTATAGGGCTTCCGCAGATTAGTGGAAGTGTTGCATTACAGCACAATCAAAAACTTCCGCGATTCTTTTCAACGTATCAAACAGCGCAGGGATTCTCCGGTGTAGATGAAAATGGAAACCCGAACCTGGATGTTCCCGGAGTTCAGCCTACTGATATCGTTGCATCTCAGAACTTCTTCCAGCTGAAGAGCAGTGGAAACGCCAGCGTAACCATCAACCAGTTATTGTTCAACAGTTCATACCTGGTGGGATTGAAAGCTGCGAGTACCTATAAAGAGCTCTCGTATAAAACAGAAGAGCAAACCCAGATACAGGTTGTTGAAGCTGTTACAAAGGCATACTATGCCGTGCTTATTAACAACGAGCGTATCATTTTGTTCGATAATAATATTGCCCGTGTCGACTCACTCTTGCGCAGCACAACTGCTTTGAACAAGAATGGTTTTGCAGAAGAAATTGATGTAGACAGAACCAAGGTAACCTTGAATAATCTTAAAGCCGAACGTTTGAAGTTTCTGAACATGCAGAACCTCAGCCTGAGTCTTCTAAAGTTCCAAATGAATTATCCCATGGATAAGCCATTGGCAGTAGAGGGTACATTAAAGACACTTCAGGTAGATGAAGATCTGTTTAATGAATATCAACAAAACTGGGACTATAAAAATCGCATTGAGTTTAAAGTGCTTGATACGCAACGCAAACTGCAGGAACTGGATGTAAAAAATCAGTATTCAGCTTCGCTGCCGAGTCTTTCAGCCTTTGCCAACCTCGGGTATTCTACGCAATCGCCCAATATTGGAGGACTGTTTAAAACCAATACAAATCTTACTGATAATGGCAGGATTGGCCCTGATAAGTGGTACTCATTTTCTACTTATGGGTTGTCATTGAATATACCGTTGTTCAGTGGTTTGCAACGCAATTATAAGATACAGCAATCAAAACTTGCCTTGCTGAAAATCGAAAACAATTACAACTCATTGAAACAAAATATAGATCTGAACATTCAGCAGAACACAACAACCTATAAGAACTCTATTGAAACGTTGAAATCGCAGGAAGAGAATATGCGACTTGCTGAAAAAGTAGCGCGCGTAACCAAGATCAAATATGAACAAGGTGTTGGCTCGAACATCGAAGTAACGGATGCAGAGAACAGCTTACGACAGGCGCAGGTAAATTACTACAATGCACTGTACGATGCGATCATTGCCAAGGTAGATCTCGATAAAGCGTACGCCAGGATCGATCCCGCTAAATATACTGCAGCACAACCTCAAAAATAAATGCCTGTAAAACCCCTAACGAAAAAACACAACTATATGAAATCAACGATATATACCCGCTTATCAGTCATCGCCATTGCTGGAGTACTCGCTGCCTGCAGCGCTGCTTCTCCCGATGATAAAAAAGCACAGCTTGAAAAACTGAAAACGCAGCAGGTTGAGATCACCAAACAGATACAACAGCTGGAAGCGGAGATCGCCAAAGCGAATCCGGATTCTGCTGCCACGAAGGTAAAATCAAAAGAAGTATCAATCACTGAACTCGCGCCTCGCAAATTTGATCACTATGTGCAGACACAAGGCAGTGTAGATGCTGAAGATAATATCATGGTAAGTGCCAAATCTATGGGCGTAGTTACGGCCGTATTTGTAAAAGAAGGCCAGCACGTATCCAAAGGTCAGGTGTTGGCTCAGATTGACAACTCCGTTATTCTGCGCAACATCGAAGCGCAGAAAGCACAGCTTGAGCTTGCCAAAACTGTTTTCGAGCGTCAGAAAAATCTGTGGGATCAGAAGATCGGTACAGAAGTTCAATACCTGCAGGCAAAGACTAACAAGGAAAGTCTGGAGAAACAACTGGAGTCATTACAACAACAGAACGACATGACCCGCATCAAATCGCCCATTGCAGGTACGGTAGACCACGTTATGGTGAAGATTGGAGAGAATATTTCTCCCGGTCTGCCTGCCGTTCGCGTAGTAAATACGTCTGACCTGAAACTGGTTGCCAACATTTCGGAAGCTTATGTAACCAATGTGCACCCGGGTAACAAGGCTGTGGTAACTATACCGGAGCTGAAGAAAGACATCACCGCTAAAGTGACGTTTGTCGGAAAGACAATCGATCCGCTTTCACGCACATTCCCGGTAGAAGTAAAATTACCTTCCAATGCTGACCTCCGTCCGAACATGACAGGTATTCTGAAAGTAATTTTCCATACTGAAGCTTCTACACTGGTGGTGCCTGTAAACGTGGTGCAGGAAGTTAACAAAGAGAAGATCGTATTCGTAGCTGTTACCGAAGGCAAGCAGACTGTTGCCCGTAAAAAAGTAGTTACGGTAGAAGGTGTATACGACAATCTTGCACAGGTAAAAGGTCTTGAAACCGGTGACAAAGTAATTACATTCGGTTACCAGGGTCTTAACGATGGCCAGGTCATCAAAATATAGTATAAAAGAATTCCACACCCCTAACATTCAATCTTATGCATGATGTAGAAAAGGAATTTAAACCCACCAGTTGGTCGATTGATAACAAGATAGCCATTTATGTGGCTACGATCATCATCTGCCTGGCAGGTATTATGACATATAACAGTCTGCCGAAAGAAAACTTTCCGGAGGTAGTGTTTCCGCAGATATATGTATCCACTGTATATCCGGGTGCACCGGAAGATATCGAGAACCTGATCTCCAAACAGATCGAGAAGCAGGTGAAATCCATTGCCGGTGTTAAGAAGATTACCAGCAACTCATTGCAGAACTTCTCCAACGTGATCATCGAGTTCCAGACCGATGTGGAAGTAAAGGAAGCGAAGCGTGAAGTGCAGGAAGCGGTGGACAAGGCGAAGAAAGATTTGCCTACCGATCTTGATGACGATCCGCAAGTGATCGATGTCGATATCTCGGAAGTACCAATCATGAACATCAACCTCTCGGGTGATTACGATCTTCAAACACTGAAGAAGTATGCCGAGCAGATGCAAGACCGCATTGAATCGCTCACTGAGATACGCCGTGTAGATATAGTAGGTGCCCTGGATCGTGAGATACAGGTAAACGTAGACCTCTATAAATCTGCATTGGCAGGTGTAAGCCTTACGGATATCTCCAATGCTATAAAATATGAGAACGTAATCATCGCCGGTGGTCAGCTTTCAGTGGATGGTATGAAGCGTTCAATGAGTGTGAACGGTGAATTTATTTCTGCCGAGCAAATGGGCGGTATAGTAGTAGGTGGTACCAAAGGCGGTAAAGTATATCTGCGCGATGTAGCCGAAGTTTCGGATACACACAAAGAGCAGGAGAGCTTTGCCCGTTTGGACGAGAAGAACGTAGTGACCCTGAACGTTGTAAAACGCGGTGGCGAAAACCTGATCCATGCTTCTGATAAGATCAACGAGATTGTAAAAGAATACGAAGACACTATTCTTCCGAAAGGACTGAAAATTACGATCACAGCCGATCAGTCAGATAACACGCGCATGACATTGCACGATCTGATCAATACCATTATCATCGGATTTGTGCTTGTAACAATCATTCTCATGTTCTTCATGGGAGCAACCAACGCAATCTTCGTAGGTCTGTCGGTGCCACTGTCGAGCTTTATAGCATTCCTTACATTCCCCACACTGGGTTTTACGCTGAACATGATGACGCTGTTCTCGTTCCTGCTCGCGTTAGGTATTGTGGTGGACGATGCGATTGTGGTGATTGAAAATACGCACCGTGTATTTGATAATGGCAAAGTGCCGATCCGTAAAGCTGCAAAGATCGCTGCCGGTGAAGTGTTCATGCCGGTATTGTCAGGTACACTGGTGGTATTAGCTCCGTTTGTGCCGCTGGCTTTCTGGCCAGGTGTTATCGGTAAATTTATGTTTTACCTGCCGGTAACATTGATCGTAGCCTTGCTTGCTTCACTCGTGGTGGCCTATATCATGAACCCGGTATTTGCTGCCGACTTCATGAAGCCGCACGATCACGACCATGAAAATAATCCGAAGTTTACCAAAGGGTACAAAATATCGGCCGT
Source organism: Ohtaekwangia sp. (assembly GCF_036786105.1). Taxonomy (NCBI): domain Bacteria; kingdom Pseudomonadati; phylum Bacteroidota; class Cytophagia; order Cytophagales; family Fulvivirgaceae; genus Ohtaekwangia; species Ohtaekwangia sp. The sequence goes on along the minus strand of NZ_DAIQRQ010000009.1, from coordinate 13,689 downwards.
GGTGTTCATTGCTATAGCTATACTCTTCTACATCACCGGCTCGTTCGGTATGGGTAACTTTACGATATTCATTTTCGGTATATACTCTTTGCATCGTTTCCTGCTCGAACGCGTTATCTCTGCGTTTCAGACCAGGGCATGGCCTTCTGTACAGCGTGGTTATGAAAAGATGATCACCTGGTGCCTGGAAGGATGGAGACCGATTGGTGTAGTGGTTAGCGTTATCGTGCTGTTCATCTTCTCCATTGTGTTTACGGGTATACGCAAACCTCCGGTTGTGTTTTTCCCACAGGGTGATCCGAACTTTATATTTACCTATGTCCGAATGCCAATCGGTACCGATCAGCGTGTAACTGATTCCATTACCAATATTGTGGAGGATAAAGTAATCAAGGTTATAGGGAAAGATACATCGATGGTAGAATCCATTATCTCGAACGTATCGATAGGTGCTGCCGAAGATCAGTTCTCAGGTGCACAGGTACAACCACATCTTGGAAAAGTTACCGTTGCCTTTGTAGACTTTGCCAAACGCAATGGCCGTTCTTCGAAAGAGTACCTGACCAAAATACGCGAAGCTGTAAAAGGTATAAAAGGTGCTGAAGTTTCAGTTGACCAGGAACAGGGTGGACCTCCAACGGGTAAACCGGTAAACATTGAAATTGCTGCCGATAATTTTGATTTGCTGGTGTCTACAGCCGATCGCGCCAAACGCTACCTCGATTCATTGCAGGTTCCTGGTGTGGAAGAACTGAAGTCCGATTTCCAGAGCGATAAGCCGGAGATCGTCATCAAGATCGATCGTGAAAAAGCAAACCGCGAGGGTATATCTACCGGAACGATCGGTAGTACATTGAACACGGCTATATATGGTGAAGAAGTATCTCGCTTCCGCGATGAGAACGATGATTACCCGATTGAGCTGCGCATCAAAGAAGATCAGCGAAACGACATCAACACGTTGATGAACCTGCCGGTAACCTATCGCGATATGGCGATGGCCGGAGCGATACGTCAGGTGCCGTTGTCATCTTTTGCAACGATCGAATATTCGAACAGCTTTGCAGGTATCAAACGCATTGATCAGAAACGTGTCATCACACTGTCGTCAAACGTATTGAGCGATTACAACGAGAACGAAGTAGTGGCTGATATCAAAAACAGGCTGAAGTCATTTTCGATTCCCGATGGTGTAACGATCAAGATGACCGGAGCACAGGAAGATCAGGCAGAGACTTCTTCATTCCTCGGCGTAGCAGGTCTTGTTGCCCTTGGATTGATCTTTATGATTCTTGTAATTCAGTTCAACTCAGTAAGCAAGCCGCTGAT
>NZ_DAIQRQ010000009.1:0-12260 GCF_036786105.1 Ohtaekwangia sp. | reverse complement strand
GATTGATCTTTATGATTCTTGTAATTCAGTTCAACTCAGTAAGCAAGCCGCTGATCATTCTTTCTGAAATTATATTCAGTGTGATTGGTGTATTGCTGGGCTTCTCAACATTCCGGATGGAGATTTCCATTGTGATGTCGGGTGTAGGTATAATGGCGCTGGCGGGTGTGGTGGTTCGTAACGGTATTCTTCTCGTGGAATTTACAGATTTGCTGATCTCGCAAGGTATAGGATTGAAAGATGCTGTGATCGAAGCTGCGCGCACACGTATGACGCCTGTGTTATTGACTGCCATGGCTGCAACACTGGGGTTGATACCGCTGGCGGTAGGATTGAACATCGATTTCGTAACGTTGTTTACAGAGTTTAATCCGCACATCTTCTTTGGTGGCGATAACGTTGCCTTCTGGGGACCTCTTTCATGGACAATGATCTTTGGATTGATCTTCGGTACATTCCTTACGCTGTTCCTGGTGCCGGTAATGTATTTGCTCGCAGCGAAACTCAGAGCAAGAGTTTTCCGCAAGAGCAAAGAAGAAGTGCATCACGTTGGAGCGGAAGAAACTGTTGCTACGGCATAAAAATACAAGCAGTGAGTTAATCGTTAACCACAGGTAATTAAAGGTTTAGTTTGGTTTTTATGGTTAACGATTAACTTTCTGCATGAGAAACTAAAAATCTGAAAAAGTCGTCTGTATTAATGGACGACTTTTTTAGTTATGAGAAATCGGATGATGACATTGATAATCTTCACAGTGCTGTTCCTGGTAATTGATTACTACGTATACCAGGCTATAAAAACAGTAAGTGAAGGCTGGGGGCCGTTGTGGAAGAATTTCCTCCGCATCGGCTTCTGGGTACCTACTGCATGGAGTATAGCCGCATTGGTGTGGTGGACATTGGGCGACCCGTATGCAGCCAGTACAAGCACGCGTAACTGGATTATTACCGGATTGGTGGCTACTTATTTTTCGAAATTATTTGCCGTTGTTGTTTTGTTCGTTGATGATATATACCGCGGCATAAAGTGGATGGCTAAATACTTTTACAAAGGCCCTTCCAATGATTTGCCAGGCGATGCCATTACTCGCTCTGACTTCCTTGCAAAAACAGCACTGGCAGCAGCGGCTATACCGTTTGGAACCATGGTATACGGTATAGTATCCGGAGCACATGATTATCGCGTGCGCAGAAAGACAGTATATTTTCCAAAACTGCCGAAGAAATTTGATGGTATAAAGATCGGTCAGCTATCCGATATTCACTCCGGAAGCTTCTTCAACAAGGTGGCCGTAAAAGGTGGCGTTGAAATGATGCTGAAAGAGAAACCGGATATGATCTTCTTTACCGGCGATCTGGTTAATAACGAATCATCAGAAGTAAAAGAGTATATCGATATATTTAACAAACTCAAGGCACCGCTTGGTATATATTCCGTAACCGGTAATCACGACTATGGTGACTATCATCATTGGGCATCGCTTGCAGCCAAGCAACAAAATTTTAAAGACCTGATGGAAGCGCACAAGCTTCTCGGATTTGATCTGCTTATGAACCAGCATCGCTTCATTTCGGTAGAAGGAGAGAAGCTGGCTGTGATCGGCATTGAGAACTGGGGAGGAGGACGATTTTCCAAATATGGCAAGCTTGAACAGGCTTACGCGGGCTCGGAAGATGCGCCGGTAAAATTACTGCTCTCGCACGACCCGAGCCATTGGGATGCACAGGTGCGTACACAATACCCCGATATAGATATAGCGTTCGCAGGTCATACCCACGGATTTCAATTTGGTGTGGAGATTGGCAATGTAAAATGGAGCCCGTCTCAATATGCATACAGGCAATGGGCCGGATTATACCAGGAAGGTTCTCAATACTTGTATGTAAACCGCGGTTTTGGATACCTGGGATATCCCGGAAGAATAGGAATGCCTCCGGAATTGACGATCATTGAATTGAAAAGAGCTTAGTCGTTTAGGTTCGGAATTCAAAATTCAAGGTTCAAAGTTCAAGGGATTATTGTTCAATGTTCAGAACGGCATGACCGGAGCCACTGCGGCCGGCATATATATAGCCTTTGCTGGCTATACAGCTCCAGATAGGTTCACAATGATTGAATGCAAAACGATTGCCTCCGATTGTGATACGCCGGCCCGTTACCTCAGAGTCAGAGATGCGGTTAACAGCGCAGTCCAGGTAATTGATTTGAAGTGCCTGTGCCTGTTGTGCCCTGCGTATCGTATCCTGGCGAAAAGAGTCACTTACATCCACCAGTATATCGCCAACCGAGAGATACCCCAGGAGCTCATCCAGGATTTCATCGAGCCGGGACTCGTCAAGCAACAGTAGGATTACCCGCTTGCTGGTCGTGCTTTCCGCAAGCTCCTTCAATGAATTAACGGCACAGATGCCGTACTCCTGGAGATCCGATGTATTCCCATCCTCTGGATCTGCGTCCAGGTCATAGATAATTACTTCGTGGTTTTTAGACCTAAGAGAAAGTGCAAGTAGAGCGCCTAGCCTGGTGTGGCCGATCAAACCGATCTGCATATCCATAATTCTGTTATGATAAAGTGGTTGCCTGCATTTCTGAAAGAATGCTCATGTTGAGCAGCAATGTGCTGGTAAGGTTTCGGTATACCGGAAATATACTATCGCGATAGATAGCATGATTCTCCGGACGTGGTGTAAAGATGCGTATGGTGGCAGGTTTCAGCGAGCTGTAATCGGTAAGACCTTCCAGTTTCTTCAATGCTATATACGCCGCACCCATAGCCGAGGCATCATCGCTGCTTACCAGCCCGATCGGTTTCCCGAAGATATCGGCAAGCAGTTGCATCCACCGTTCTGAGTGAACAAAGCCTCCGCTTACATTCACCTGTTGAATGGTTAGCCCCGATTCTTCCAGGCACTGACTGATGTTATACAAGGCCATGGATATACCTTCCAGCACTGCGCGTGTAAAGTGCGATTGTGTGTGCCGCGATGTAATGCCGAAAAATACACCACACGTTTCGCTGTTCCAAAGCGGAGCACGCTCGCCTAAAATATAGGGCAGAAAGATCAACCCGCCGGCTCCTGCTTTTATACTATCAATCTCTTGTATTACTTCTTCATAGTCAACTGAAGAGATCAGTTCCTTCTTCAGGAAGTTCAGCATATACCATTTCAAAGCTACGCCTCCGTTGTTGATTGGCCCTCCGGAGATAAACGTATTTTCGTCCAGCCGGTAGTTGAAGGTCATTGCGTTGAAATTGAAAGTAGGCTTTGTACTGGCTACGCGTATCGCGCCACTGGTACCAATTGTAAGGGCGGCTATACCATCGTTTACCGCGAAGCTTCCTACGTTGGCGCAGCAGCCATCGCTCGCACCGGCGAAGAAAGCTATATTTACCGGCAAGCCGATTTGATTGGCTATGTTTTCAGCCATTAACGGACGTGAAAAGCTTGTGCCTACCGGCAGTGAGAGTTTATCTTCCGATATGCCACACAGTTCAAGCGCCTGCGCATTCCACGTTAGCGTTTCAATATCAAACAATCCGGTGGCAGATGCGATCGAATGGTCGATCTCATATACACCGAACAGTCTGAACCAGATATATTCTTTGATCGATATATACTTATAAGCCGATTTAAAAACGGATTCATCCTGCTCGTGCAGCCAGATAATCTTGCAGAGCGGAGACATGGCGTGGATAGGTGTACCGGTTCGCTCATACAAAAAGGCAGCTTGTGGCGAATTTTTAATGCGTTCGGCAATACCGGCACTGCGATTGTCTGCCCACGTAATCATGTTCGTAATGGGCTCGCCTTTCTCATTCACCGGTATAAAGCTGTGCATGGCGCTGCTGAGCGCTATTCCTTGTGGCGGCTGACGCATGAAGGCAACGCTGCGAGATATACATTTCAAAAATGCCTGCCAGATCAACTCCGGTGCCTGCTCGCTATAGCCAGGCCTGGGCGATAACGTTGGGTAAGCAACTTGCTCTGTATGTATAGCTTTGCCGGAGTAGTCGACAGCGACAGCCTTTGTACTGCCCGTTCCGATGTCGATGCCGAGAATGTATTTCATGATGTGATCAAAGGCTCCAAAGTACAAAATTTCCGAAACAAGGAGCCAGGAGGATGAGATGGAAGGTGATGAGGGAGCGGTATAAAAAAGAAAGGCATCCGTGTTTATCCGGATGCCCTCGGTTTAGGTTAGGAGAATGCATTACAGATGTGTTGCCTGCATTTCTTTTCTGCGCTTGGCATCAATGGAGTAGCGCCCTGCACCAAACACCATAAACATAATTAAACCAACCAATACGACAATAGACAGCCATAATTCCATGTGGTGACCTATAGAAAGAAAACCTTTCGGATAGTTTACCATGAATACAGCGCCAATCAGTATCGGTACCTGAAGGAAACATACTATACGTGTGAACAATCCAAATGCGATAAGCGGGCCCCCACAGATATGCGCAAACACAACATAGTGCGCCAGTGTAGCTCCTGCGAAGTATGTATTTACTCCTGAAGCTGTCATCTCCAATTCGTGCATGTGCGTAATAAAGTACAGACCTTTATACGTAATAAATATTCCCAGCGCAATGCGGAAAATATCGAGAAAATCAGGGCGGTGACTGTTACCCCATTTTTCTACTTCGGTGATAACATTCATAAACTTTTCTTCTTTTTGATATATACAAAGTTTACGAAAATACCCCGGCAAAACCAAGAAGAATATTATAAATCAGGAGCTTCCGGTTTCTCGTTCCGTATTCGCAGAAACCAGTATATGATAAAGGTAATGGCGCCGAAGAAAACGAAAAGCAAGATCCAGACGATGCGCTCTGTCTGATCTATAGCTTTGTTCATGGCAGCGTGAATGATATAAAAAATATGCAGCCCAAGCGATAGCATGGAAAGCAACAAGATGGGTATAATAAAAGAAAGTATACCTGTAATAACGACACTATCGGGTGGCTCATGTGTTTCGCTTGCTTTGATTGTTTCCATTACAAAATGAAATATTTCAAAGCCTATATAGGGCACAACAAGGAAGGGGAGGAAGGTTAGCACGCAAACAATGATCTTCTGGGTATGGCTGAGTTTCATAGAGCGTTCTGTTTTTTATACAACGAATATAAAAAAACTGCCCGGGTTCTCCGGGCAGCTTCTTAAGAGTCTTTGGTTATTCTCTCCGTTGAATTAATAATCGTTGTTATTACTTCTGCGGTTATAACCACCGCCACCACCGCTTCTGTATCCACCACCGCCACTGCGAGGTGCATCAGTTTTCGGTCTTGCTTCGTTTACTACGAGGGTTTTGCCCAGGAAGTTGAATCCGTTGAGGCTAGTGATAGCTTGACGGCCAGCAGCCTCGTCTGCCATTTCGATAAAACCGAAACCACGGCTGCGCTGCGTAACTTTGTCCATGATGATCTTGGCTGAAGAAACTTCGCCATACTCTTCAAATAATCCCCTCAATTCCTGTTCGGATGCCTTAAAAGGGATGTTGGCAACGTAAATGTTCATTGTTTAAAAGATAAATGAGAAATTAATTTTTGAAAACTGACAGACTTCGACTGGAACTACTCGCGAATTTCTTCTGAGGGCGGCCTCAGTAAAGAATGACAATTAACAAGTGCAAAATAGAAATAATTTTTGATTTTTTACAATTCTTTAATTTCTGTCGTTTTAAAAGGTCAAAACGCAGCTTTTATAGCGGGTGAGTATTAAGCTTTAATTTTTGTAGCGACTTTCTTAGCGGTTCAGGTTTGTGTGTATGTTATGACACGCAAAGGAACAAACTTTTCGCAAAAACACAAATCTATATCATCACTTCTATGGAATTTTTATAGTTTTTAACGGCATCTATACCTATATATCGCAGTGTGCCGTGTGTGATGTATACCGTATGCCGCGTGTGTGGTGTGCTTCTAAATTATTTTTTCAGGATGGAGATCAGCGTTTTCAATTCATCTATATTCACGGTTGCATACCAATATACATAATCCAAGATTGACCTTTCATGAGAACATTTCTGCTTGCAGCATGGGTGTTTGTGGCACTCTCCGCGCAATCACAATCATCAACCACGGATCCTGAAAAATTACAGGTACAGTGGGAAGTGATCGAAAATAATTACCAGCACAAGTCACAATTCCTCTCGGCCTTTACCATTACAAATACGAACAAACAAGACTGGCCCGCTACCGGCTGGACACTATATTTTAATTTTATTCGCACCGTTGACCCTGCTTCGGTAACCGGGAATGTATCCATCGAACATGTAAACGGAGATTTCTTCCGCCTCGTACCCAAGTCGGGGTTTTCTGGGATAAAGGCTGGTGCTTCTCTTCGCGTAGAGTTTGCGTCCAGCGACTGGGTGGTAAATTTTACCGATGCACCTGCAGGACTTTACATGGTGTGGGACAGCAATCCTGCGAAAGGTATTGAACTCACCCACTACACCATCAAGCCCTCTACAGAGCCAAAACAATATTTGCGATTTGCGGGTGACAAGATCGGGCTGATCACTCCGCAAATGATCTTTGAGCAAAACCTGACTGCCAGGCCTGTTGCCGCCGAAAAACTTATTAAAATATTTCCAACTCCGGCCCGCTATAAAGAGCAATCAGGTTCTTTCAGCCTTACCGGTGATGTAGCCATTGTAACGGATGCTGCCTTCCGGAAAGAAGCGGAACTTCTGGCCGGTGATCTGCAACCTGTATTTCATAAAAAAGCATCCATTACCACGGCCGGAAACGCAAAAGGTATACAATTAAAAAAAGACGAAACAATTTCTGAAGAAGGGTATACACTGTCAGTAAAACCAGATGGTATAGTCATCGCAGCATCTTCCGGAGCCGGTATAGTATATGGTATTCAATCCCTGAAATCACTCCTTGACCCATTGGCCTGGGCAGGAACAAAAATTGCTATAGCTGTTCCGCTGGTAGATGTGGAAGATGCTCCCCGGTTTAAGCATCGCGCTTTCTTTTTAGATGTAGCCCGCAACTTTCAGCAAAAGCAGCAGATATTAAAACTGCTTGACCTGATGGTGCTCTATAAATTGAATGTGCTGCACCTTCATTTGAATGATGATGAAGGGTGGCGCCTGGAAATTCCATCCTTGCCCGAGCTTACCTCCATTGGTTCGAAGCGCGGTCATTCACCTGATGGTACTACAGCCTTGTGCCCATCGTTTGGTTCGGGACCTGACGTAAACAATCCGCATGGCAGTGGCTATTATTCACAGGAGGACTATATCGAAATTCTTCGCTATGCCACGGCCCGGCATATTCGTGTTATACCCGAAATAGAAACACCGGGCCATGCGCGGGCTGCTGTAAAATCGATGGATGCCCGCTATGCAAGATTGATGAAGGAGGGTAAGAAAGATGAAGCTGAAAAATATTTACTGCGCGATCCGGAAGATCAGTCGGTATATCGTTCGGTGCAGGGTTGGAATGATAACGTGATCAACGTAGCCATGCCATCGACCTATACTTTCCTTGAAAAAGTAGTGGATGAAATAATGAACCTGTATCAGCGTGCAGGCGCACCGTTGCTAACCATTCACGTTGGTGGCGATGAAGTTCCGGCTGGTGTGTGGGAGCGTTCACCGGCCTGTAAGAAACTGATGCGCGAGAACCCTTCATTAAAATCAACCGAAGATCTCTGGTATTACTTCTTCGGCAAGGTAAACAGCATCGTTATGAAAAGAGGGCTCTCGCTTTACGGATGGGAAGAGATTGCCATGCGTAAAACAAAACTGGATGGCGAAGCACGCTATATACCCAATCCCGATTTTGTAAATAGCAATTTCCAGGTAGATGTGTGGAACAATATGTTGGGTGCGGGTGCTGAAGACCTGGCCTATCGCCTGGCAAATGCTGGCTATAAAGTGGTGCTCTCGTGCGTAACCAATTTATATTTTGATATGGCCTATTACAAAGCATTCGATGAGCCCGGTTATTACTGGGGAGCTTTTATAGATGTGGATAAACCATATTACTTCATTCCATACGATTACTTCAAAAATGCGAAGGAAGATAAATTTGGTAACGCGCTCGATCGTTCTATCTTCATTGGCAAAGAGCGGCTAACCGATTATGGCAAGTCAAATATAGTGGGTATACAAGGAGCACTCTGGGCCGAGAATATGCTGGGCCCTGAGCGTATGGAGTATATGATCCTGCCGAAGATGCTTGGACTGGCAGAACGTGCCTGGGCAAAAGATCCCGCGTGGGCTACTGAGAAAGATGCCGCGAAGAGTGAAGCACAATATCAGCAGGCATGGTCTGAATTTATAGCCACCGCAGGCTTGCGTGAATTGCCGCGACTTGATCATTACGCAGGTGGCTTTCAATATCGCATACCATCGCCCGGTGCCGTGATTCAAGATGGCAAGGTAGTTGCCAACATGCAGTACCCTGGCTTTACCATTCGCTATACTACCGATGGCAAAGAACCTTCACTGAAGAGCACAATCTATAGCGGACCGATTGCGAAAAAAGGAACCATTCACCTCAAGGCATTCAATGCCCGTGGCCGCAGTGGCAAAACATCAACCATTGTTAATCCGTAATCGCCATGCATAATGCTCTTACCACCCAACGCATACTTTCCATTGATGCGCTTCGCGGTATCACCATACTGGTTATGATCTTTGTGAACGAGCTGGCGGGTGTACAGGGCATACCTGCGTGGATGAAACACATGCCCGCAAATGCCGATGCCATGACGTTTGTAGATGTAGTATTCCCCGCGTTCCTGTTTATTGTTGGCATGTCTATACCTTTTGCCATCAACAACCGTATTACCAAAGGCGACAACCTGTTGCAGGTGCAGCTTCATATTTTATTCCGTACCCTCGGCCTGCTTGTACTTGGTGTGTTTATAGTAAATGCAGAAGGTGGTTATAACAAGCAGGCTATGTCAATGCCCATCGCGTTGTGGTCGTTGGTGTTCTATGCAGGTGTAATTTTGATCTGGAATGTATATACATTCTCTTCCAAAACGATCGTTTATATACTGCGGGCCACAGGTATTGTATTGTTGTTGATACTGGCATGGCTCTACAGGGGAGGAGAGGATGGAACACAGACACTCACACCGCAATGGTGGGGTATATTGGGACTTATCGGTTGGGCTTACCTGGCAAGCTGCATACTATACCAGCTCTTCCGCGGAAACCTGATTGGCATCGTGATTGCCATCGCAGCGTGTGTAGCGGTTTATGGCGCGGGTAAATCCTCTGCAGAGCAGGGTGAAGCAAACTGGCTCTCCGGTTTGGGCGGACATGCTACACATACCTGCCTGGCATTGTGTGGCATGGCGGTATCACTCGTGTTCTTCGACCAGAAGAGAAAGCTTGATCTTACCAAACGATTTATAGTAGCCTTTGTATTTGCAGCTGTACTCTTCGGCGCAGGGTATATATTGCGACCCTTTTATACGATTTCCAAAATCTATGCAACGCCTACCTGGGCGCTCTATAGTGCCGGTATCTGTACCCTTATTTTTGTATTTTTATATAGGCTCATTGACCTGCAAAAGGTAAGTGGCTGGACTTCGTTCTTCCAGCCGGCAGCGTCTAATCCGTTGCTCACCTATATTATTCCGTTTATTATCTATGCAGCCATGAAGCTGGTGCACGTTAGCTGGCCTGCTATATTTTATCAGGGAGCGGCCGGTATACTTTGGTCCGCTATATACGCGGTGCTGGTGATGACGGCTGTAATCGGATTAAACAAACTGAAGATAAGGTTACAGCTATAGCACAATGCCATAACCGAAGGCAGCGAATGCAGAACCCTCGATCAGTTTTAATCAGTAATGGAAAAATGAAGTGTAGGGATGGGGAATGCTTCCCATACGGGAGTTATTTCTTTCCCGATAACTCATCAAGTCGTCTTTTTTCGCCGGGAGTAAGGCTATCGATGCCGCGGGAGTTGATCTTGTCTAGCAGGCGATCCATTTCCTCCATGCGCTCCTTGCGGGCAGCATTGTATTTGTCATCCTTCGTTTCCAGGTTGCGGCTGAATAATCTGTCCCGGAAAATGTAGGTTAGGATGGAGGCAACTATTAAAATTCCAAATAGACCCATAGTGTTACGAACGTATATACATCGTGTTACGAATGTATATAAAAGTACGACAGGAGGCCAGTACAGTCCCCTGTCGTACGTGAAAAATATTAGTATGCGCGGTCTACCGTTCCGGATCCATATATTTTTTTTACGGCTGTTTTTGTATTGCCTTTGTGCTTGATTGATCCGCTGCCCAGGATCGTTGCATCAATATTGTTCGCTACATTCAGTTCGCAGGTACCGCTGCCACTCACTTTAGCTTTAGCAGTTTCCAGCGGGCAGTTGAAACCCTTCAAAGCACCACTTCCACTCACCAGGGCATCGATGGAAGTAGCATACCCTTTCAGAGTAAGTGTACCTGAGCCGCTCACTTCTGCTTTTACGGTGTTGCCTTTTACATCGACCTCCATACTGCCATTGCCATTTACCGCGAGGTACATATAGTCGGCAGCAATAGAGTTTTCAGAGATAACCTTGCCGCCACCATTCACCTGCAGGTCGTTAATGTTTTTTACACTTACATATACCTTCATGGTAGGATTCAGCTTGATGTCATCGATCTTGGCCCAAAGGCTTTTGTTCGGATTGTCGGGCTTACGTTCCATGTTAATCATGAGTACGCCATTCTCTACCTTAATGTCCGTGAGACTATAAATCTCAGTCAATGCTTCTACCGTTACTTCCTGCTTATTGGTTTGCTTCAGGTATACCGTGTAATTGGAGTTTACATAGATGCCTTTAAATTCAGGGAGCTCCAGCGTCTTCTTGGTGGTTTGTGCAAAAGCGGCAGCCGCAAAAAGCGTAAGCACGCAAATGACGAATACTTTTTTCATGTAGATGTTGGTTAGTTTTTCAGAGCATGTTTCGCCATGCCAGCATCCTCACGGACGCACAATGGCAGGGTTCATGATCAAAGGATCAAGTAACGATCAGCCGATTAAATTATAAAATCATCCTGACGATTAAAAGAGGCGTTGAACGCTTGGAATGCAACTCAGGTATACAAATTCAAGGCAAACCCTACTTGGGTTTCCTGAAAATGGCCTTCATAATGAGAATAAAGGCGATACCCCCAATACACATCAGGAACAATACGGTGGGCGTTATCTGGTTAACAGCATGCATGTTTGGGACGTGTTGATGTGTTTAAGTGTTGACGTATTTAAGTAAGTGCAAAGATACAGGTTTGTTGATTGATAACAGGGAGTTATTTTTAAAGAATATAACACGTTAAAAAAATCATATATATGATGATGAGGTATACATTTTTTTTTCTGGTTGTGTTGCTTGGTATCAATTGTTCCATGATGGCGCAGCCGCGGGCGTTGGTATTTCAATCGGATTTTGGATTGAAAGATGGAGCTGTTTCAGAGATGAAAGGAGTGGCCTTCGGTGTGTCGCCTGATTTGAAGATGTTTGATGTTACGCACGAGATTCCCGCCTATAATATCTGGGAGGCATCATATCGGTTGTTTCAGGCTGCACCATACTGGCCGGCAGGCACCGTGTTCGTATCCATTGTTGATCCGGGTGTTGGTTCAGCACGAAAGTCGGTAGTACTTAAAACAAAATCGGGCCATTATTTTGTTTCACCCGATAACGGAACGCTTACGCTCGTAGCCGAACGGTTGGGTATAGATGAAGTGCGCGAGATTGATGAAGCTGTAAACCGGTTAAAAAATTCCGAGAAGTCATATACGTTCCATGGCCGCGATGTGTATGCCTATACCGGGGCACGGCTGGCATCCGGTGTGATATCGTTCGAACAGGTAGGCCCCAGGCTTAGTCCACAGGTTGTGCAGATCGATTACCAGAAACCTGTCATTGAAAATGGTGTCATTAAAGGAAATATACCCGTACTCGATATTCAATACGGCAACATCTGGACAAATATAGATCAGGCTACATTTCAAAAGCTCGGTGCCAGATTGAATGATAAACTACATATTACCATCTATAAAAACAAGCAAGCTGTATTTGAAGGTGATGTGCCGTATGCCAATACCTTTTCAGCCGTACCGGTTGGACAGAACATGGCTTACCTCAACAGTCTGTTAAACTTCTCCCTTGCTATAAATCAGGGAAGCTTTTCAGAAAAGTATAAAGTATACAGCGGAGCTGAGTGGAGCATTGCGGTGATGAAAAGCCGATAGTGATCGGTTATCGTTATCCGTTA
>NZ_DAIQRQ010000054.1:31974-35145 GCF_036786105.1 Ohtaekwangia sp. | reverse complement strand
GCGGCTACTTTCAAATAGTGTGCGTACAGCTCCTCCACCAGTTCCTGTGCTATAGCCTTTGCTTCTTCAGGATATTCAATTTCCACGGTGTTGCCTTGCATAAGTATACCACGGCAGAAGTAACGCAGGTTGCCTACAAGAAAATTCATTCGCACCTTATCACCAAGGTCCTCTTCAGATACCAAACCATAGTAATGTTTGGCGTGCGACATATACCCTGTTACCGGTTTATCAAAGAGCAGCTTTACTTCGTGCATATCGCGGTTAGAGTGTTTGAGGCTCTCCAGATATTCCTGTAGTGTAAAACGGCTGCGGTCATCAAAAGTGCACGAAGTATTTTTCAGGTTAATAATTCTGTCGGTACGAAAATCGCGATAGCCATTGCGCAGCCGGCACCAGGCGATCAAATGCCACGCGAAGCTATAGTAAAACAATCCGATCGGTTCAATCTCACGATCGGTTAACTCGCCCTGATTATTGCTGCTATAATCTATTCGCAGCACATGTTTATTCACGATCGCTTTTTGAATGTCCGTCATGAAATTATCGGGAAACTCTTCTTTCTGCGACATAGGCGATCCCCTGAATACCTGGATATAGGTCTGCAGGTTTTCAAGATGATCTTTCTCGTTGTCGTTCAGCACAGCCTTGATCTTCATCAGAGCCGACTCAAATGTTTTCTGGATCGACTTATCGGTCATGCGTTCCACGAGCTTCGAAGCCACCAGCATAGCACTCGCCTCCTCCTGCGTGAACATTACGGGAGGCAAATGAAAACCATCTACAATAAAATATCCCTTCCCTGCTTCGGAGCCGATCGGCACACCGGCTTCCATCAACGCTTTTACATCGCGGTAAACGGTACGAAGACTGATCTCAAAACGTTCGGCCATTTCTTCGGCCTTTACAACGCGTTTCGATTGCAGGTGTATAAGAATTGCTGTGAGACGGTCGATGCGATTCATAGGGTGAAGATAGGAAAAAAATAGCCGCTAGTTGCGAGCTATGAGCTGCCAGAAGTGTGTGTATGGGATGGGAAGGTGCGATTTATACAACGTATACGGGAAGGTCTGCAATGAGTTCGGTATAAAAGCAAAAAGTCCTGACGATTTTGTCAGGACTCTTTTATCGTTAACAGTTAGCAGTTATCTGTTACACGTTAATTGTTATAGGTTAACCGTTCAATCAGTGCACAACTGTTAACGTGTAACCATTAACTAATAACAGTTAACGGTCCGCTACCAGAATACGATATATAGTGTTGATAAAATACCAATGACCAGGACTGCACCGATCGCAAATGCTCCTTTCGGTTTAAACATGCTGGCATCTACTTCGAGGCCTTTTGGATTGTTCTTGCTGTTTGGATCCATGAGTGTAAGAATTACCATTACAAGCACGCAGAAGAGGAATACAAATCCCATACGGTCAAGAAATGGAATTTCATATAAACCACTATCCGGATTCAGTGCAGAGAAGCCCATGCTGCTAAGGCCTGAGAGGTCTGCCATCTTGGGCAAAAACTTGAGGAAGATCGACAGCGGGAATGTGATCAACGCTGCCGCCATCGCTGCTGCCGCGTTGGTACGTTTCCAGAAGAATCCTAAAATGAAGATCGCAAATATACCAGGCGACACAAAGCCGGTATATTCCTGGATATACTGGAAGCCGCCTTTCTTATCGATACCGAGGAACGGTGAAATGATAATCGCAATCACCATGGCTACCACTACCACCACGCGACCGATATATACCAGTTGCTTTTCAGATGCAGAGCTGTTCATGAATTTTTTATAGATATCCAGTGTAAAGATCGTAGATATACTGTTTGCTTTACCGGCCAGCGATGCTACGATGGCGGCCGTAAGCGCAGCAAACGCAAGACCTTTCAGACCTACCGGCAATAAGTTGAGCAGCACAGGATACGCGCGGTCAGGGTTCAGTTCGCCATTGGCGAGCATGTCTTGCTGGAACATACCATCTTTATACAGTACATACGCTGCTATACCCGGAAGCACCACGATAATCGGCATCAACAGTTTCAGGAATGCCGCGAACAATATACCATTGCGTGCTGTAGGCAGGTCGGCACCGAGTGCCCGTTGTGTTATATACTGGTTGCATCCCCAGTAGTTCAGGTTCACAATCCACATACCACCAATGAGAATGGTGAGTCCCGGAAGATCGAGGTAATTGGGATTGCTCTTATCGAGCACCATGTGGAAGTGGTCATCAGCTTTCTGCATCAGCAGGTTGAAGCCCTCTCCTACGCCATCGGTACTAAAGTGTTGCGACACCAGATTCATAGCAAGATACGTAGTAGCCAATCCACCAAGGATCAGGAAGAACACCTGGATCACATCGGTATAACCAATCACTTTCATACCACCGAGTGTGATGAATACTGCGAACACGGCAAGACCGATCATACACGTCCAGAACGGTATACCCGATACGGTGGTAACGGCGAGTGCACCGAGGTACAAAATTGAAGTGAGGTTCACAACAACATAAAGCAACAGCCAGAACACCGCCATGATAGTACTTACCGTCTGCCCATACCGTTGTGTAAGGAACTGCGGCATGGTATAGATTTTATTTTTGAGGTAGATGGGCATGAAGAAGATCGCAACGATCATGAGGGTGGCAGCGGCCATCCATTCATAGGTAGCAATGGCGAGTCCCATCTTAAAGCCGGAGCCCGACATACCGATAAATTGCTCGGCCGATATATTCGAAGCGATGAGCGAAGCACCGATAGCCCACCAGGTGAGCGATCCTTCCGCGAGGAAGAAGTCTTTGGAATCGGTGGATGTTTTCTTTTTTCGTTGGTAGATCCAGTAGCCGTAGCCGGCTACAATGACGAAGTAAATCAGAAAGACTACATAGTCAATAGTTTGTAATTGGCGCATGATATAAAGAGTAATTCGGTTTGGTTTCGCAAATGGTTGTTAGGTAAAAGTGACCTTCACACGTTCGTTCAATCGATAAAAATGTAGGTTCTTTTTGAAACGACAAAATAATTTTTTGTTGTATTCTGAATGCGGCAAATATTTAAATCAGTTGCTGGCTTCTGGCTACTAGCTGCTGGACGTGAGTCGTTATAGGTTACACGTTAATCGTTAAACGAATGACGAAGTCAAACACTCCCAATCACACTCATCCAGCAGC